>NZ_BAAASR010000008.1:53093-75132 GCF_039532985.1 Streptomyces gobitricini
GGGGCGCAGCCTTCGGCGTCAAGGACGCCAGGGCTGCCCACCGGGTTCCCGGATCGCCCCAACTCCCCCTGGCCGACACCGTGTACGTACCCAGCCGGCTCGGAACGACGCCCCCTCGGACCGCGTCCACCGACGCCGCCTCCGGGGGGTGCCCCTTTTCGAACGGGGCTCAGTCGACCGCAAATCCTGTCCATGGGGGGCATTTTTGAGCCAAGTTGTGGCTCACGTAAATACCGCGCGCCCAAGCCGTGACAGTGCTGGACATCTCCTCACTTGTGCGTGTAGATGTGGTTGCAGTGACAGCGGCGCAGATTGACATGGGGGTTTGCGATGCTATCCAGCGAAACGCGCCCGTCGAAGAACCGACTGCCATGAGCGCCCCTCACCTGCCGAAAGTGGCTGGAATCGATCCAACTGTTCCGGCGCCCGCGCACACTGCGGAGCCCCTGCCGGGCCTCCCGGCCCCGTCCGTCGCACCCGGCACGATGATCCAGGACAAGCTGGCGGGCTGGGTCTCCGACCTCACCACGCTGCACGAACTCACCGAGCGCCTCGCCCGCACGGGCACCGTCGACGACGCCCTCCGGGAAGTGCTCCGCGCGGGCGCCGCGCTCGTCGGCGCCCGCCGCGGCATGGCCGTCCTCGAACCGGCCGACGGTCTCGGTCCCACCACCACCATCGGCCTGGGCCTGGCCCACGCCGACCTCGGCACCATCGAGACCGTGCCGCGCAGCGCCACCTCCTACGGCCGCATCCTCGACGACCTCCCCGACGAACCCCTCGCCGAGCGCCGGCGGCCCGGCCCCGTCGCCGTCGCCGTCCCCGACCTGTTCGCCGACGAGGGCCTCGATCCGCGCCACCGCGAGGTCGCCGCCCGCCTCGGTTACGCCGCCAGTTACGCCGTCCCCCTCGTCACCGAGACGGCCGGGAGGCTGGGCGCGGCCGTCTGGCTGTACGACGAGCCCGCCGAGCCGGCCGAAGGACGGCGCCACCTCGTCGGCCTCTACGGGCGGTACGCCGCCGAGCACCTGGCCCGGCTCGTGGAGCTGGAGCGGGGCCGCGCCAGGCTGGCCACCATCGCCGAGGAACTGCTGCCCAGCCGGCTGCCGCGGGTGCCGGGTGTCCGGCTCGCCGCCCGGCACCGCACCGGACCGCGGGGCGGCGGCCACTGGTACGACACGCTGCCGCTGCCGGAGGGCGCGCTCGGCCTGGCGGTCGGGTCGGTGTCCGGGGCGGGCCCGAGCGCGCTGGCCGCGATGGGACGGCTGCGCGCCTCGTTGCGGGCGTACGCGGTGATGGAGGGCGAGGACCCGGTCGCCGTCCTCTCCGACCTGGAACTGCTGCTGCGCCTGACCGAGCCGGCCCGGTCGGCCACCGCGCTCTTCGCCTACGCCGAGCCGGCGCGCCGCAGAATCGTGCTGGCCGGGGCGGGGCACACACCGCCGCTGATCGTGGGCGAGCGGCGCACCGAGTTCGTCGAGACCTCCCTGTCGGCCCCGCTGGGCATGCTCGCCTGCTGGGAGGCGCCGAGCGTGGAGATCGCCCCCGAGCCCGGCGAGACGGTGCTCCTCTACACGGACGGACTGCTGCGGCGTACCGGGGACTCGATGGACCGGGCCTTCGCGCGGCTGCACGCGGCCGCGACGACCGTACCCAGGGCGGACCGCCCGGACCCCGGCGCGGTCGCCGACCACGTGCTGCGGACGGTGCTGCCGGACGGCGGCTCCGGGGACGAGGACGTGGTGGTGCTGGCCGCCCGCTTCGAGTGACATAAGCCCCTGGCCGGTCCTCCGTACGACCGTACGATGATGAGGGTCCCCCCTGCTCGCGGGAAGCCGGGAGCCCGGGGAGATCCCCCCTGCCCGACATCCGAGGGCGTGGGGGAGGTCGAGTGTCGTACTGATCAGGAGGCGGACCCGTGGCCGAAGAGCTCATCCCGGAGACCCCGGAAGAGACCGACGAGCCGATCAAGCAGCGCAAGAACGGCCTGTACCCGGGCGTGTCCGACGAGCTCGCGGAGAACATGAAGTCCGGCTGGGCCGACACCGAACTGCGCGGTCTGGAGCCCATCCCGCAGGCGGCCCACACCGCCGCCCGCCGCGCGGCGCTGTCCGAGCGCTTCCCGGGCGAGCGGCTGGTGATCCCCTCGGGCAACCTGAGGACCCGCTCCAACGACACGGAGTACGCCTTCCGCCCGTCGACCGAGTACGCGTACCTCACCGGTGACCACACCCACGACAGCGTGCTGGTGCTGGAGCCGTCCCAGTCCGGCGGCCACGACGCGACGATCTACCTGCTGCCGCGCTCCGACCGGGAGAACGGCGAGTTCTGGCTGGACGGCCAGGGCGAGCTGTGGGTGGGCCGCCGGCACTCCCTCTCGGAGGCGGAGCAGCTGCTCGGCATCCCGGCCAAGGACGTGCGCGAGCTGCCGGCCGCGCTCCGCGAGGCCACCGGCCCGGTGCGCAACGTGCGCGGCCACGACGCGGGCATCGAGGCGGCCCTGACCGACAAGGTCACCGCCGAGCGCGACGAGGAACTGCGGGTGTACCTCTCCGAGGCGCGCCTGGTGAAGGACGAGTTCGAGATCGGCGAGCTCCAGCGCGCCTGCGACTCGACCGCGCGCGGTTTCGAGGACGTCGTCCGGGTCCTGGACAGGGCGGAGGCGACCAGCGAGCGGTACATCGAGGGGACCTTCTTCCTGCGGGCCCGCGTCGAGGGCAACGACATCGGCTACGGCTCCATCTGCGCGGCCGGACCGCACGCCACGACCCTGCACTGGGTGCGCAACGACGGCCCGGTCCGCTCCGGCGAGCTGCTGCTGCTGGACGCGGGCGTGGAGACGACGACCCTCTACACGGCCGACGTGACGCGGACCCTGCCGATCAACGGCCGCTTCACCGAGCTCCAGCGCAAGATCTACGACGCCGTGTACGACGCCCAGGAGGCGGGCATCGCGGCGGTGAAGCCGGGCGCCAGGTACCGCGACTTCCACGACGCCGCCCAGCGGGTGCTGACCGAGCGCCTGGTGTCCTGGGGCCTGCTCGGCGACCTGACCGTCGAGAAGGTCCTGGAGCTGGGCCTCCAGCGCCGCTGGACCCTGCACGGCACCGGTCACATGCTCGGCATGGACGTCCACGACTGCGCGGCCGCGCGGACCGAGACGTACGTGGACGGCGTCCTGGAGCCGGGCATGTGCCTGACCGTCGAGCCGGGTCTGTACTTCCAGTCGGACGACCTGACGGTGCCGGAGGAGTACCGGGGCATCGGTGTCCGGATCGAGGACGACATCCTGGTCACGGAGGACGGCAACCGGAACCTGTCGGCCGCGCTGCCGCGCCGGTCGGACGAGGTCGAGACGTGGATGGCGGGCCTGAGGGGCTGACGCTCCGCGCCCGGCCCCGGGCCCCTCGCCGGTATCCCGGCGGGGGGCCTCTCGGTGTGTGGGTCAGGAGGCCACGAGCGGGGCGCCCGTACGCCACTTGACGATCTTGTCGAAGCTCACGACCGCGCCGCCGCGTCCCGATCTGTTCCCGAAGTGGACGTGGTCGGCCAGTTCTTCGATGAGGCGCAGGCCTCGGCCGTCCTCGGCCTCCGGAGCCGGCTCGGGGGCCGCCGGGGCGGGTCCGGCGGGGAAGCCGGGGCCCGAGTCCGCCACTTCGATACGGCACTTCTCGCCGTCCAGGTACGCGGTCACGCGGTACTCCGCGGAGACGTCCCCCGTCTCCGTCCGACCGCCGTGCTCCACCGCGTTGGCGCACGCTTCGGTGAGGGCGAGGGACAGGTCGTAGGAGATCTCCGGGTCCACGCCCGCGGTCTCCATGGTGCCGAGAAGGAGGCGACGGGCGAGCGGAACGCTCGCAGCCTCGCGCCGCAAATGGAGAGACCACCAGATGCTCATGCTCCAGCCTCCTGGCTGCGGCTCGACATACCGTTACGTATTGCCCCCACTTGTGTGCGGTAAGCCCCGCGTTGACGCGGCGGCCCCCGTTCGGCGGATATGCGTAGCCCGTACGCCGGTGTATGTCGGCGTGTGTCGCACTCTGTCCGGGTCATGCGGACTCCGGCGGCGAAACGGTGACCTTCCGGACCTGCCGTGTGGAGGGAAGGGGCGCAGTGCGATGATGGCTCGGCCATGTCTGCCCCTTCCGCTGGTCCGCGGCTGCTGAGGGCCGCGGTGTTCACCGCGGTCTGCCTCGTGCTGTCCGCGCTGGGACATGTGCTCGCGGCCTGCGAGACCGTCCCGTGGTGGACGCTGGCCCTCGGGTTCCTCTGCGTGTTCGTGTCGGTCGTGCCGTTCGCCGGGCGCGAACGCTCGCTTCCCGTGATCGCCACGGCGCTGGCCGGCGGCCAGCTCGGCCTGCACGCGCTGTTCGGGCTCGGACAGCGACAGCAGCTCACGGTGGGTATCGGCGACCGGGCGGACGACGTGCTGATCCGGATGGCTGCCAAACTGGTGTGCGGGGCGGGCGCGTCGTCGCTCAGCCCCGCCGACGCGCACCGGATCGTCACCCGCGCCGGGCTGGACCCGGCCACCGCCGTCGCCCACGCGGGACACGCGGGGCACGTGGCGGAGCCCGCCACCGGACTGTGGCCCGGCCTGCCCATGCTCCTCGGGCACCTGCTGGCCGCCGTCGCGACCGGCTGGCTGCTGCGGCGCGGCGACCTCGCCCTGCTGAAGCTGGGCCGGCTGTCGGCGCGCGGTGCCACCGAAGTCGCCGAAGGCGCGCTCGTACGGTCGCTGCGCGCCTCCCTCACCCTCGTACGCGCTCTGGTGGCCGGGCTGCCCGCGCTGCCCGCGGGCGGGCCGAGGCCGCCGCGTACCGAGGACGACCCCCCGCCGCCCGCCGGGGCGGAAGCACTCCAGCACACGGTGATCAGGCGCGGCCCCCCGGCCGTACTGCTCTACGCCCTCGCAGCCTGACACGGCGCACTCGACGGGAGTGACGCCGTGGTGCGCCCGTGCGCACGCGTCCACTTTCCGACCCTGTGGAGTGTGTTCCGTCATGAACGTCTCTTCCCGTGCCGCCCTGGCCGGCGGCCTCGCCGTCTCCTCCGTCGTCCTGCTCTCCGGCTCCGCCTTCGCGCACGTCAGCGTGGAGCCCCAGGGCGAGGCCGCCAAGGGCGGGTACGCCACGGTGAACTTCAAGGTGCCGAACGAGCGCGACAACGCCTCGACGGTGAAGCTCGAGGTGGCCCTCCCGGCCGAGCACCCCCTCGCCTCCGTCTCGACGCAGCCGGTTCCGGGCTGGAAGGCCGAGGTCACCAAGGCGAAGCTGGACAAGCCGCTGGAGGTGCACGGCAAGAAGATCACCGAGGCGGCCACGAAGATCACCTGGACCGCCACCGGCTCGAAGATCGCCCCCGGTGAGTTCCAGCAGTTCACCGTCTCCCTCGGCCGCCTCCCGGAGAACGCCGACAGGCTCGTCTTCAAGGCCCTCCAGACGTACGACAACAAGGAGGTCGTGCGCTGGATCGAGGTGCCCGAGGACGGCGCCCCCGAGCCCCAGACCCCCGCTCCCGTCCTGAAGCTCTCCGCGGCGACGGACGACCACCACGGTGGCGCCACGGCCGCCGGGACGGACGACAAGGGCCACGGCGCGCAGGAGAAGGCAGCCGCGACGGCCGGCTCCGGCGACACCACCGCCCGGGTCCTCGGCGTCGTCGGCATCCTGGTCGGAGCCGCCGGTGTGGCCTTCGGTGTCCTCGCCGGACGCCGCCGCTCGGCCTGACGGCCGCCCCCCGAAAACCCGAGAGAGAAGCACATGCACTTCCAGAAGACCGGCGAGCGGTCCCGGCCGCGCCGCCGTACCCGCGTACTCGCGGCCGCCCTCGTCGCCGTATCGGCGCTCACCCTGTCGGCGTGCGGCGGCGACGAGGACACCTCGGCCACCGGTATGTCCGTCGAGGCGTCGCCGGACAAGGCGGCGACCGTCCTGGACCGGCCGTTCGAGAAGCCCGACCTCGTCCTGAAAGACACCAAGGGCGAGACGTACGACCTCCGGGAGCGGACCAAGGGCAAGCCGACGCTCATCTACTTCGGCTACACCCACTGCCCCGACGTATGCCCGCTGACGATGAGCAACATCGCCCTGGCATACAAGGAACTCCCCAAGGCCGACCGGGACAAGCTCCAGGTCGTCTTCGTCACCACCGACCCCGAGCGGGACACCTCCGCCGAGCTCGCCAAGTGGCTGCCCGGCGCCGGTGACCCATCCTTCACCGGGCTCACCGGCGACTTCCCGACCATCCAGGCGGGCGCGCGCCAGATGGGCATCGGCATCGACCCGCCGAAGAAGGAGAAGGACGGCTCGGTCGTCTCCATGCACGGCGCACAGGTGATCGCGTTCTCGCCCAGGACCGACCAGGGGTACGTCATCTTCGACGACGACACCACCGCGAAGGAGTACGCGAAGGACCTGCCGAAGATCATCAAGGGGGAGAACCCGTGACCCGCCGCACCACCCTCACCGCCCTGTCGACCGCCGTGGCCCTCGCCGGGGCCATGGCCCTGGGCGGCTGCTCCTCCGCCGACGGGCCCGAGCTCGACGTGGCCGGCGCCTTCATGCCGCAGCCGGTGAGCGACATGGCCGGCGGCTTCCTGACCGTCACCAACAACGGCGACGCGGCGGACAAGCTCACCTCGGTCACCAGCCCGCTCTCCGACGACGTCCAGATCCACGAGACGAAGGACCAGAAGATGCGGCAGGTGAAGTCCCTCGACATCCCCGCCAACGGTGAGCTGAAGCTGGAACGCGGTGGCAACCACATCATGTTCATGGCCATCAAGAACCGGCCGGAGCAGGGGGAGAAGGTGCGGATAGAGCTCCACTTCGAGAAGTCCGGCCCGATCACGGTCGACCTCCCGGTGGAGGCCGCGACCCACAACCCGTCGAAGCACTAGGCACCCGGGGGACTGACACACCATGACGGCCACCGCCCCGCGCTTCGGAACCGCCCACGTCCTGTGGCTGATCCTGGCCACCGCGGCGCTGCTCGGCACCGTGCTCTCCGGCACCGCGAGCGCCCACGCCGCGCTCACCGGCAGCGATCCGAAGGACGGGGCGGTGGTCGCCACCGCTCCCAAGGGCGTCACGCTCACCTTCTCCGAGCAGGTCGCCATGGGGGAGGACGCGATCCGCGTCCTGGAGCCGAGCGGCAAGCGTGCCGACACCGGCGAGCTGCGCGACCTGTGCGCGGGGGCGGTCGTCAAGTACGGCGTGGACCTGCACGCCGGGCTGCCGGACGGCACGTACACCGTCGCCTGGCGCGCCGTGTCCGCCGACAGCCACCCCATCTCCGGCGCGTTCACCTTCTCGATCGGCGCCCCGTCGCAGACCGCCGTCGCGCTGCCGGAGCAGGAGGCGGGCGGCGGAGTCGTCGGAGCGCTCTACGGGATCGGGCGGTACGTCTCTTACGGCGGTTTCGTCCTGCTCGTGGGCGGCGCCGCGTTCGTCCTGGCCTGCTGGCCGCGCGGGGCGACGGTACGGCCGCTCCAGCGGCTCGTGGTGCGCGGGTGGGTGGTGCTGACGGCGTCGACCCTCGCGCTGCTCCTGCTGCGGGCGCCCTACACGGGGTCGGGGAAGCTCGCCGAGGCCTTCGATCTGACGGCGCTCGGTACCGTCCTGGAGACCAAGACCGGCGCCGCGCTCGTCTCGCGGCTGCTGCTGCTGGGCGCGGCGGCGCTCTTCGTGGCGGTGCTCTTCGGTGCCTACACCAGGCGTGAGGAGGAGAGCGAGAAGAAGGACCTGATGTTCGGCCTCGCGATCGGCGGCACGGTGGTCGCGGCCGGGATCGCGGGGACGTGGGCGCTGTCGGAGCACGCCTCGGCGGGGCTCCAGCCGGGGATCGCGATGCCCGTCGACATCCTGCACCTGCTGGCGATGGCCGCCTGGCTGGGCGGGCTGGCCGCGCTGCTGGTCGCGCTGTACCGGGAGCCGTCCATCGAGCGGTCGGCGGTACGGCGCTTCTCCCGTGTCGCGTTCGGTTCCGTGGCCGTGCTGGCCGTGACCGGGATCTACCAGTCGTGGCGGCAGGTCGGCTCCTGGTCGGCGCTGACCGGCACGGCGTACGGCAGGCTCCTGCTGCTCAAGGTGGGGCTGGTGGGCGTCCTGGTCGGGGTGGCGTGGTTCTCGCGGAGGTGGACGCGGCGGCTGGCGGAGACGGCGGACGCGGACGGGCCGGGCGGCGTGCCCGCGGAGCCCGTCACCGAGCCGGGCGGCGTGCGCGAGGCCGGGTCCGAGGACGGGTCCGAGGCCGAGGGCGGGTCCGGCGGCGTGCCGGGCGACGTGTCCGAGGGCGGGTCCGGTGACGTGCGCGAGACCCGGTCCGACGAGGCGGCCGGGGGCGGGTCCGGCGGCGTGCGCGAGACCCGGTCCGACGAGGCGGCCGGGGGCGGGTCCGGCGGCGTGCCCGCGGAGCGCGCCGCCCAGTTGGCCCGCCAGAGGGCCGCCCTCGCCACCGCCCGCGTCAGGCGTGCCCGTGACGCCGACCCCGGGCGGGCCGGGCTGCGGCGTTCCGTGCTGGCCGAGGCGGGCGTCGCGGTGGTGCTGCTCGCCGTGACGACCGTCCTGACGACGACCGAGCCGGGCCGTACGGAGGAGGAGGCCGGGCGCACGCGGGCGCCGGCCGGGGCCGCCGTACCGGACCGGCCCCTCGACCTGACCATGCCGTTCGACACGGGCGGTGTGAACGGCAAGGGCGCCGTACGGCTCACCCTCGCCCCCGGCCGCTCCGGCGGGAACGCGATGCACGTGTACGTGGACGGTCCGGGCGGGCGGCCCCTGGACGTACCGGAGCTGAAGGTGTCCTTCACCCTGGAGTCACAGCAGATCGGGCCGCTGCCCGTCGTACCCGACCGGGTCACCGCCGGGCACTGGACCTCGGCCGGCGTGCGGATCCCGATGCCCGGCGAGTGGAAGCTCCAGGTGACCGTGCGGACGTCCGACATCGACCAGACCACCATCGACAAGAACGTGAAGATCGGCTGACCTGACCGTGAGCACCGAGAACCTCGACATCTCCAGGCGCAAGCTGCTGGGCACCGTCGGCGCGGCCGGCGCGGCCGGGCTGGCGCTGGGCGCGGCCGGGGGCGCCGCGACCTACGCGACCGCCGCCGGACCCGCCGGTACGGCTCTGGCGACGGTGGGCTCGACCGCCGTACCGTTCCGCGGCACGCACCAGGCGGGCATCCTCCAGCCGCTGCAGGCGCGCGGCCACCTGGTCGCCTTCGACCTGGCGCCCGGGGCGGGGCGCAAGGAGGCCACCGCGCTGATGCGCCGCTGGTCGGCGGTGGCCGAGCGGCTGATGGCGGGCGAGCCGGCCGGCGACGGGGACACCGGGGTCGCCCTGGACGCCGGGCCGTCCTCCCTGACCGTCACGTTCGGCTTCGGCGCCTCCTTCTTCGACCGGACGGGGCTGGTGGCCCGGCGCCCGGCGGAGCTGGACCCGCTGCCCGCCTTCTCCTCCGACCGGCTGGACGCCAGGAGGTCCGGCGGCGACCTGTGGGTGCAGATCGGCGCCGACGACGCGCTCGTCGCGTTCCACGCGCTGCGCGCCGTGCAGAAGGAGGCGGGCGCGGCCGCGAAGGTGCGCTGGCAGATGAACGGCTTCAACCGCTCGCCGGGCGCCACCGCGCAGCCGATGACCGCGCGCAACCTGATGGGCCAGGTCGACGGCACGCGCAACCCGAAGCCGTCCGAGCCGGACTTCCAGGAGCGGGTCTTCGTCCCGGCGGGCGGGGACCAGCCGTGGATGGCGGGCGGCTCGTACGCCGTCGTCCGCCGGATCCGGATGCTGCTGGACGACTGGGAGAAGCTGCCGCTGGAGCGGCAGGAGCGGGTCATCGGGCGCCGGAAGTCGGACGGTGCGCCGCTGACGGGCGGCGGTGAGACGACGGAGATCGACCTGGACAGGACGGGTCCGGACGGCAAGCTGGTCGTCCCCGACAACGCGCACGCGCGCATCTCGGCGCCGGAGCAGAACGGTGGCGCGGCGATGCTGCGGCGCCCGTTCTCGTTCCACGACGGCATCGGGACGGACGGGACGCCGGACGCGGGACTGCTGTTCATCGCCTGGCAGGCCGACCCGCGCAGGGGGTTCGTGCCGGTGCAGCGGAAGCTGGACCGGGGGGACGCGCTGTCGCCGTTCATCCGGCACGAGGCGAGCGGCCTCTTCGCGGTACCGGGCGGGCCGGGTGAGGGCGAGTACGTGGGACAGCGATTGCTGGAGGCATGACCGGAGCGGCTTCCGGCGCATTAGGGTGACCGGTATGTCGGCCACTCGCTATACGTATCTCGGTCCCGAGGGCACCTTCACCGAGGCCGCCCTGCGCACGCTCCCGGAAGCCGCCACGCGGGAGCTGGTGCCGATGGTCTCGGTGCCCGCGGCGCTGGACGCCGTGCGCAACGGGGAGGCCGCCGCCGCTCTCGTGCCGATCGAGAACTCGGTGGAGGGCGGGGTGACCGCGACCCTCGACGAGCTGGCGTCCGGCGAGCCGCTGATGATCTACCGCGAGGTGCTGCTGCCGATCGCGTTCGCGCTGCTGGTCCGGCCGGGCACCAAGATGTCCGACATCAAGACCGTCACCGGTCACCCGGTCGCGCAGCCGCAGGTGCGCAACTGGCTGCGGGCGCACCTGCCCGAGGCCGTGTGGGAGTCGGCCGCCTCGAACGCGGACGGTGCGCGGCTGGTGCAGGAGGGGCGGTTCGACGCGGCGTTCGCGGGCGAGTTCGCGGCGGCGACGTACGGGCTGGAGGCCCTGGTCCGCGAGATCCACGACGCCGAGAACGCGGAGACCCGGTTCGTGCTGGTGGGCCGCCCGGCCCGGCCGGCCGCGCCGACGGGGGTGGACAAGACGTCGGTGGTCATCTGGCAGCGCGAGGACCATCCGGGTGCGCTGCTGGAGCTGCTCCAGGAGTTCGCGGCGCGCGGGGTGAACCTGATGCTGCTCCAGTCGCGGCCGACGGGCGCCGGCATCGGCAACTACTGCTTCGCCATCGACGCCGAGGGACACATCTCGGACCGGCGGGTCGGCGAGGCGCTGATGGGCCTGAAGCGGATCTGCGCGCACGTCCGGTTCCTGGGTTCGTACCCGCGGGCGGGCGCGACCGCCGAGGACGTGACCCCGCCGCGTACCGGTACCTCCGACCAGGAGTTCACGGCGGCGTCCGACTGGCTGGCCCGGTGCCAGGACGGCCGGGCCTGACCGTACGTCCGCCGTCCGCGTCCACGTCAGGTTCAGGTCCGTGCCCCTGTCCGTGTCCACGCCCACGCCCACGCCCACGCCCACGTCCCACGTCCACGTCTACGCCCACGTCCACGTCCACGTCCACGTCCACGTCCACAGAAGTTATCCACAGGGCTGCTTCTCGACCTGGGGACAAGTCGACAACACAACCGGACAGGGTCGACAAATCGCTCCAGCCACCCCAGGTCGCCCCGGAGTGCGGCACAGGGGCCGTGTCACCTCAATTCCGCCGATCAACTCCTTAGAGCGAGAATTTCCCACCCGAATGAGTGGATGGGCAGGGTTTGACAGGGGAATCCAGAGTGACGGCCCGGCAAACGGATTGATCAATTACTGAGTCCACAGCGGATTCGCACAGCCTGTGGATAACTCGCCGAGGCGACCGGCTTCTGTGGACAACGCGACTCGAACATCGCCGTGGGAGAGTCGGCCGGACAGCAGGGGCCGTTCCCTTTCGCGGGCGCGAGAGACGGGAGCGCGGAATTCCGGTGAGCTTTTCCAGGGATAAACTCCTGCAATTCGGTCAAAGTGACACGCATGGCACGTCCGGCATATCGGCTGGGGTGACACAAGCCCGCACCGGTAGCCTGGTGGGGTGATTGACCTTCGCCTGCTCCGTGAGGACCCCGACCGTGTTCGCGCCTCCCAGCGCGCCCGTGGAGAGGACGTCGGCCTCGTCGACGCCCTGCTCTCCGCCGATGAACGGCGCAGGTCGTCCGGCGTCCGCTTCGACGAACTCCGCTCCGAGCAGAAGGGGCTCGGCAGGCTGATCCCCAAGGCGTCCCCGGAGGAGCGCGCGGAGCTGCTGCGGAAGGCCGAGCAGCTGAAGACCGACGTCAAGGCCGCCGAGGCCGCCCAGAACGAGGCGGACGACGAGACCAGGCGGCTGCTGCTCAAGCTCGGCAACATCGTCCACGAGGACGTGCCGGTCGGCGGCGAGGAGGACTTCGTCGTGCTGGAGACGCACGGCACCGTCCGCGACTTCGGCGCCGAGGGCTTCGAGCCCAAGGACCACCTGGAGCTCGGCGAGGCGCTGGGCGCCATCGACGTCGAACGCGCCGCCAAGGTCTCCGGCTCGCGCTTCTACTACCTGACGGGCGTCGGCGCGCTGCTGGAGCTCGCCCTCGTCAACGCGGCGATCGCCCGGGCGACGGAGGCGGGGTTCATCCCCATGCTGACGCCCACGCTGGTCCGCCCGCGCGCCATGGAGGGCACCGGTTTCCTCGGCCAGGCCGCCGAGAACGTGTACCACCTGGAGAAGGACGACTACTACCTGGTCGGTACGTCCGAGGTGCCGCTGGCCGCGTACCACATGGACGAGATCCTCGACGCGGAGAAGCTGCCGCTGCGGTACGCCGGCTTCTCGCCGTGCTACCGGCGCGAGGCCGGCACGTACGGCAAGGACACCCGGGGTATCTTCCGGGTCCACCAGTTCGACAAGGTCGAGATGTTCTCGTACGTCGTCCCCGAGGACGCCGAGGCCGAGCACAAGCGGCTGCTGGACTGGGAGAAGCAGTGGCTCACCGCTCTGGAGCTGCCCTTCCAGGTGATCGACGTGGCCACCGGTGACCTCGGCGCCTCCGCCTCGCGCAAGTACGACTGCGAGGCCTGGATCCCCACCCAGGGCAAGTACCGCGAGCTGACGTCCGCGTCGAACTGCGACAGTTTCCAGGCGCGGCGCCTGTCGGTGCGGATGCGCGACGGCAAGAAGGTCCAGCCGCTGGCCACCCTGAACGGCACGCTGTGCGCCGTGCCGCGCACGATCGTCGCGCTCCTGGAGAACCACCAGCAGGCCGACGGCTCCGTGCGGGTCCCCCCGGTCCTCCGCCCCTACCTCGGCGGCCGGGAAGTGCTGGAGCCGGTCTCCAAGTGACCCCGTTCCCCTACAAGCTGATCGCGACCGACCTCGACGGGACGCTGCTCCGTTCCGACGGCACGGTCTCGCAGCGCACGCGTGACGCGCTCGCCGCCGCGACGGCGGCGGGCGCCGCGCACATCGTGGTCACCGGCCGCGCCGTCCCCTGGACCCGCCACATCCTGGACGACCTGGGGTACGACGGCCTCGCCGTCTGCGGCCAGGGCGCGCAGGTCTACCACGCGGGCGAGCACCGGCTGCTGACGTCCGTGACCCTGGACCGCCAGCTCGCGGGCCTGGCGCTGTCCAAGCTGGAGGCCGAGGTCGGCCCGCTGGCCCTCGCCGCGAGCCGGGACGGTCTGGACGGCGAGGTCCTGGTCGGCCCCGGTTACCGGGTCCAGGAGGGCCCGCTGCCGTACGTCCCCTACGTGGACCCGGCCGACCTGTGGTCCGCCCCACTCAACAAGGTCTACATCCAGCACCCCGAGCTGGACGACGACGCCCTGGCCCTGGCCGCCCGGCAGGTGGTCGGCGGCCTCGTGGACGTGGTGATGGCGGGCGCGGGCGTCGTGGAGATCCTCCCGCTGGGCCTGACCAAGGCGACGGGCCTGTCCCTGGCGGCCCGCCGGCTGGGCGCGAAGGCGGCGGACACCATCGCGTTCGGCGACATGCCGAACGACATCCCGATGTTCGCCTGGGCGCACCACGGCGTGGCCATGGCCAACGCGCACGATGACCTCAAGGCCGTCGCCCACGAGGTCACGGCGTCCCACGACCAGGACGGCATCGCGGTGGTGCTGGAGCAGCTGCTGGGCCCGGACGCGGGGCGCGGCACCACCGGCTGACCGGAGCGCGGCACCACCGGCCGACCAGGTCGCGGCACCACCGGCCGACCGGAGCGCGGCACCACCGGCCGACCAGGGCGCGGCACCACCGGCCGACCGGAGCGCGGCACCACCGGCCGACCGGGGTGCCGCGCCGTCCGGCCCGTACCGCTGGCGGACTCAGAAGTTGATCATGTGGCCCGCGAGCCCGTGCACGGCCTCCTTGACCGCCTCGCCCAGCGTCGGGTGGGCGTGGACGTTCCGGGCCACCTCGTGCACCGTCAGGTCCCACTGCTGGGCCAGCGTCAGCTCGGGCAGCAGCTCCGTGACGTCCGGTCCGATCAGGTGCGCGCCGATGATCTCGCCGTACTTCGCGTCGCTGATCAGCTTCACGAACCCGGTCGTGTCGCCCAGGCCGTGCGCCTTGCCGTTCGCCATGAACGGGAACTTCGCGACCTTGACGTCGAAGCCCTTCTCCCGCGCCTGCTCCTCCGTCCAGCCGAAGCTGGCGATCTGGGGCTGGCAGTACGTGGCGCGCGGGATCATCGGGTAGTCGAGCTCCATGGTCTCGGCGCCCGCCAGCGTCTCGGCGGCCACCACGCCCATGGCCTCGGCGGTGTGCGCGAGCATCAGCTTCGCCGTCACGTCACCGATCGCGTAGATGTGGGGAACCGACGTGCGCGAACGCCCGTCGACGTCGATCGCCCCGCGCTCGGTGAGCCGCACGCCCGTGTTCTCCAGGCCGTACCCCTCGACGTTCGGCGCGAAGCCGATCGCCTGGAGCACCTTGTCGGCCTCCAGCACCTGCTGCTTGCCGTCCTTGCCGGTCACCGTGACCCGCACCTGGGCGCCGGACTCGTCGATCGACTCCACCCGCGTGGAGGTCAGTACGTCGATGCCGAGCTTGCGGTACTGCTTCGCCAGCTCGGCCGAGACCTCCTTGTCCTCCAGCGGCGCGATCCGGTCGAGGAACTCGACGATGGTGACCTTCACGCCGTAGTTGTGCAGCACATACGCGAACTCGATGCCGATCGCGCCGGCGCCGGCGATCACGATCGAGCGCGGGAGGTCGTCGGTGAGGATCTGCTCCTCGTACGTCACGACACGCTCGCTGCGCCGTGTGCCCGGCAGCAGGCGGGGTGTGGCACCGGTCGCGATGACGCAGTTGTCGAACGAGATCGTCGTCTCCGTGCCGTCGGTCAGCGCGACCCGCATCGTGTTCGCGTCCAGGAAGGTGCCCCGGCCGGTGAACTCGGTGATCTTGTTCTTCTTCATCAGGAAGTGGACGCCCTTGACGCGCCCGTCCGCGACCGTGCGGCTGCGCCGGAACGCCTCGCCGTAGTCGAAGGAGACCTGGCCGTCGACCTTGATGCCGTAGGTCTTCGCCTCATGGGTGAAGAGGTGGGCCAGCTCGGCATTGCGCAGCAGGGCCTTGGTGGGGATGCAGCCGACGTTCAGGCAGACACCGCCCCAGTACTTCTCCTCGACCACCGCGACGCGCTTGCCCAGTTGGGCGGCGCGGATGGCGGCGACGTATCCGCCGGGGCCTGCTCCGAGTACGACGACGTCGAAGCGGTCTGACATGGCGTGCTCCCAGGGTGTGAGTGCGTGCGGACGTGCCCACAGTAATCCTGGCGGCAAGTTGTAGGATGACTGGGCAACCGGGCGAATAGGCGGAATGGAGCAGTGGACACATGGTGCTGAAGGCCGCGGGACGGACCTCCCTCGTCGACGCGGTCGTCGATCAGCTCCGGGACCAGCTGACGCACGGCGAATGGACGGTCGGCGACCGCATCCCGACCGAGCACGAGCTCGCCGAACAGCTCGGGGTGGGCCGCAACACCGTCCGCGAGGCCGTCCGCGTCCTGGTCCACGCCGGCCTGCTGGAGTCCCGGCAGGGCAACGGCACGTTCGTCCGCTCCACCGCCGACCCCGCCGCCGTGCTGCGCACCGTCCGCGCCGCCGGCGCCCTGGACGTCCTGGAACTGCGGATCGCCCTGGAGACGGAGGCGGCCCGGCTCGCGGCCGCCCGCCGCGACACCCACGACCTGCTGCGGCTGCGCGCCGCGCTCGCGACCCTCCGTGAGGAGGGCGACCGGGACGCGGACGCCGACCTGGCCTTCCACCGGGCGGTGGTCGAGGCCACGCACAACGCCGCGTTCACCGAGGTGTACCGGTTCTTCTCCGTGCAGGTGCACGAGAGCCTCGTCGAGTCGCTCGGCGACCACGAGATGCCCGCCATCGACCTCGACGCGCACGAGGCGCTGGTCGTGGCGATCGAGGCGGGCGACCCGGAAGCGGCCGGGGACGCGGTGCGGGAGCTGCTGCGCGCGCCCATGGAGGCGGTCCGGGCGATCGTCGCCACCACCCGCTGAACCCTCCTTCCGCTGTACGTACGTTGACGAGAAAGGTGCTGTGAACGTGGCACGCCCGGAATCCGATCGGCTGCTTCTCCTCGACGCGGAGGCCGATGTCCGGCCCTCCCCCCGGGGCGCCGCCGCGCGGCGGGCGTTGCTCGCCCATCCGGTGCTGCTGCTCGTCGGGATCGTGCTGGCCTCGCTGAACATGCGCGCGGCGCTGGCGAGCGTGTCCCCCCTGGTCGGCGAGATCAGCGCGGCCTTCGGGCTGTCGTCGACGGCCAGTTCGCTGGTCACGTCCGTGCCGGTGCTGTTCCTCGGCGTGGGCGCGCTGGTCGCGCCGTGGCTGGCACGGCGGCTGGGGACCGAACAGGTGCTGCTCGGCGCGCTGTTGCTGCTGGCCACCGGCATCCTCGTACGCGTGCTGCCCTCCGTGTACGCGCTGTACGGCGGCGGCGTCCTGGTGGGCACGGCGATCGCGCTGCTCAACGTGCTGATGCCCGGACTGATCAAGCGGGACTTCCCCGACCGGGCCGCGTCCATGACGTCCGTCTACACGGGCGCGATGATCGCGGGCGCGACGGTGGTGGCGGCCTCGTCCGTGCCGCTGGAGCGGGCGTTCGGCGGCAGCTGGGAGGCGTCGCTGGCGTTCTGGTCGCTGCTCGCGGCGGTGGCGGCGGTGGCGTGGCTGCCGCAGGTGCTGATCACCCGGGGGCGGACGGGGCGCGAGGTGCGGGTGGTGCCGGGGACTCCCCGTACCGGCCGCAGTGTGTGGCGCTCGGCGCTGGCCTGGCAGGTCACGCTCTTCATGGGCCTGCAGTCCCTCTGGTCGTACGTCCTGATCGCCTGGATGCCGACCATCTTCACCGACCAGGGCATGAGCCCCTCGACGGCCGGTGTCGTGTTCGCCTTCAACAACCTCATCCAGGTGGCGGGCGCGTTCCTGGTTCCTCTGCTGGCCGGCCGGATGCGTGATCAGCGGCCGCTGGTCGCGCTGGTGACCTCCCTGGTCGCGGCCGGGTACGTGGGGCTCATGGTCGCCCCCGTGACGGGCGCCTGGTTGTGGGCGGCGGTGCTCGGTGTCGGCCAGGGCGGCGCCGTGGGCCTGGCGCTGACGCTGATCGTGCTGCGCAGCGGGGACGCGGTGACCGCGTCGCGGCTGTCGGGGATGGCGCAGACGGTCGGCTACCTGCTGGCGGCCGCGGGCCCGCTGGTGGCGGGCGCGGTGCACGAGGCGACCGGCGGGTGGACGGTCCCGATCGCCCTGGTCCTCGGCGTGTGCGCGGCGGCCCTGGCGGTGGGCCTGCTGGCGGCGCGCGACCGCAAGGTCTAGTCGCGGTCTTTGCAGGTGGGCGCGGTCCGCGCGGCCGGTCCCGGTACGCAGCGGCCGGTCCGGTTACGCGCGGCCGGTGGCGGTACGCGCGACCAGTCGCGGTCCTTGCGGCGGCGCCGTCCGCGTCGGCGGGCGCGGCTGAAGAACCAGCCCGCCGGAGGCTCGTCGGAGCGCCAGGGCTGCGGCTCGGGGGGCCGGCCGCGCCAGCGCGCGGCCAGCATCCGGGCCCGGGCGGAGGGCTCGGTCGTCCCCGCGGAGCGTATGAAGTCGGTGTCCAGCTCGACGTCGTCCCGGTCGTCCCGGTCGTCCCGGTCGTTCCGGTCGTTCCGGTCGACGTTCCGGTTCCGGCCGTCCCCGGACTCGTGGTCAGCGGTCATGGGTGCCTCCTCCGTACGGCAAGTGTGCCCACCGGACCGTCAAACCGGTGTGAAGGACGGAAAGGGCCCTCCACGCGCGTGGAGGGCCCTTTCCTTTCGTGGACTACTCGTCGCTCGCGAGCGTCAGCGTCCGCAGCTTCTGGCCGGCGTACCAGGTCGCCGCCACCGTCACACCCGCCAGCAGCGCCACCGCGGCCGGCAGACCCACGTCCGAGGCGACCAGCCCGTCACCCGTCACCTTCTCGGCGACGGCCAGGGCCCACTGCTGGACGCTGAGGGTCTTGGCCCCGGCGATGAGGCTGCCGAACAGCGCCTCCCACACCAGCGCGTACACGAGGCCGATGACGACCGCGTGGCGGCTGACCGTGCCGAGGAGCAGGAAGAGCGCGCTGTACGCGATCGAGGCGACGAGCGCGGCGACGGTGTGGGCGACCGCCACCTGTTGTCCGTTGCCGTTGAGGATCATCCCGGCCAGGAACGTGGGGACCGCCGAGAACACCATGGTCACGGCGATGGCCACGATCAGCTTGGTGAAGATGATCGTCGGCCGTTTCACCGGCTTGGCGAGCAGGTAGACGATCGAACCGTCGTCGATCTCGGGCCCGATCGCACCCGTCCCGGCGATGACACCGATCAGCGGCACCATCGTGGCGAGCGCGAACCCGCCCAGGACGTCGGCGGCGATCTGGTCGTCGGCCCCGTTGAAGCCCCGGACGGCGGCCGCGATGAGCAGCAGCAGCCCGGGCAGGACGAAGAGGATGGCGGCCCGGCGGCGGCCGAGCAGGGCCCGGTAGGTGAGCCGGGCGACTGTGGGGTTGTACATGGTCGTAAGGCTCCCTTCAGGCCGCGACGAGGTAGGAGAAGACCGACTCGAGGGACTCGTCCGAGGGCGAGACCGTCAGCAGCCGGATGGACTGTTCGCGGGCGACCCGTGGCAGCAGTTCGGTGAAGCGCGCGAAGTCGACCGCCTGGATGCGCAGGGCGCCCTCCGTCACGTCCACCTCGATGCCGGCCGTGGACGGGTCGGCGATCAGCGCGGCCGCGAGCGCGCGGTCGTCACTGGACCGCACGAGGTAGCGGTGCGGCCGGTCGGTCATCAGACGCCGGATGCGGCGGAAGTCGCCGCTCGCCGCGTGGCGCCCGGCGACGATCACCTCGATGTGGGAGGCGAGCTGCTCGACCTCCTCCAGGATGTGCGACGAGAACAGGACCGTGCGGCCCTCCGCGCCCATCCGCCGCAGCAGGTCCATCAACTGCATGCGCTGACGCGGGTCCATGCCGTTGAACGGCTCGTCCAGCAACAGTACGGACGGCTCGTGGACGAGGGCCGAGGCCATCTTCACGCGCTGCCGCATGCCCTTGCTGTACGTGGCGATCTTACGGTCCTGCGCATCCTCCATCTCCACCGTGGCCAGGGCCTTCCGCGCCTCGGCGGCGCCCAGTCCGTGCAACTCGGCGTTGGCGACGACGAACTCGCGGCCGGTGAGGAAGTCGTACATCGCCTCCCGCTCGGGCACGACGCCGATGTGGCGGTAGACCGACTCGTTGCGCCAGATCTGCCGCCCGTCGAGGGTGACGGATCCGTTGGAGGGGGCGAGGAAGCCGCCCATCATGTTGATCAGGGTGGACTTGCCGGCGCCGTTGGGGCCGAGCAGCCCGGTCACGCCGGGTCCGATGGTCATGGAGACGTCGTTGACGGCCACGACGTTGCCGAACCACCGCGAGACGTGGTCGATGTCGATGGTGGTCACAGCCCGACCTTTCGGTAGCGGCGCATCAGGACGGCGTAGGAGCCCGCGACGAGCGCGAGGATGACCAGCAGGTAGACGACGCCCTGCCCGACGCCCGGTCCTGCCTCGGCCGGGAAGGACGACGTGGCACCCAGGAAGGCGGTCTGTACGCCGTCGATGAGGGTGATGGGGGAGAACAGGCCGAGCCACGGGACCGCGCCCAGCGAGTCGGTGCTCCAGGCGATGGCCTGGAGGGTGGAGACGGCACCGTAGGAGATGGTGAGGGCGGCGATGACGGCGGCGACGCCGAAGCCGCGGCGCGGTGTCAGCGCGGCGAGGACCAGGCCGATCCCGCCGAAGAGCAGCGAGAGCAGTGCCACGGAGACCAGCCCCTGTGCGAAGCCCTGGGTCTGGTCGACGAAGTCCATCTTCGCCAGCAGTGACCCGATGTAGAGGATGAGCAGTGGTGACGCGGTCAGGATGAACAGGGCCGCGGCCATCGCGCCGTACTTGGCGAGGACGTAGTCGACGCGCTCGATGGGGCGGGAGAAGTACAGCGGTACGGTCTTGAACCGCAGGTCGCGCGAGACCGACTGGGGCGCCTGCGAGGCCAGGTACAGGCCGATGACGGCCTGAGTGAAGATCGCGTACCGCGTGTAGTCCAGCGGCAGGTCCTTCAGCTTGGTGGCCACGGCGACCGCGACGACGACCAGCGCGGGAATGCACATCACCGCGAACAGGATCATCGGCAGCACCTTGGACTTGGCGCTGCGGCCCAGTCCGTAGGCGCCGCGCAGCGACTGCGAGAACAGCGAGCGGCGCGCGTAGGCGCGGCCGAGCCGGGGGCCGTCGTAGTCGCGGTACCCGATGTTGTGGATACGGGTCTCCGCGCGGGGCGTGGGAGTGCTCATCGGGTCCGCACCTCCTGCGGCTGGGCGGCGGCCGATTCCGGCCCGGGGCGGAAGACCTCGGCGATGTGGTGGCGGCGCTGTTCCATCCGTACGAGGCCCAGTCCGAGGCCGGCGACGACGTCGCGCACCAGGTCGTACGTGTCCTCGCCGGTCGCCTCCAGCAGCAGGACGTGGCCGGCGCCCGGCATACCGTCCTCCACGCGCGCGTGGAGGGTGATCCCGGCCGCCGTGAGCGCCTCGCGGAGGGCGGCCGTGCCGTCGGGGTGCGCGTCGGTGTCGGTGACCTCGACGGCGAGGGTGGCGGTGAGCTGGGTGAAGTCGCTGGTGGAGCTGGAGCGCAGGAGCTTGCCGCCGTCGATGACGACGACGTGGTCACAGGTGCGTTCGAGCTCGCCCAGCAAGTGGGAGGTGACCAGGACGGAGATGCCGAAGTCCGTGTGGACGCGGCGGATCAGGCCCAGCATCTCGTCGCGCCCGACCGGGTCCAGGCCGTTGGTCGGCTCGTCGAGGAGGACCAGCTTCGGGTCGTGGACCAGCGCCTGGGCGAGCTTCACCCGCTGCTTCATGCCCGTCGAGTAGCCGCCGATGGGGCGGTAGCGCTCCTCGTACAGCCCGACGTGGCGCAGGGTGTCGGCGGTGCGCTCCCGCGCGGCGGTGGGCGGCAGTCCGGACATGCGCGCCATGTGCACCACGAACTCGGTGGCCGAGACGTCGGGCGGCAGGCAGTCGTGCTCGGGCATGTAGCCCACGCGCTCACGGATGGCGGCGCCGCTGGTGGCGACGTCGAGGCCGAGGACCTCGGCCCGGCCCTCGGTGGCGCGGGACAGGCCGAGCAGAATCTTGATCATGGTGGACTTGCCGGCTCCGTTGGCACCCACAAGTCCGGTCACACCGGGCCCGATGTCCAGGGAGAGCCGGTCGAGAGCGGTCACCCGGGGGAACCGCTTGCTGAGGCTTTCGGTCGCGATCACAGTCACGCTACGACGGTAGTGGCCCAGGCCACACCGGACGTCAGACCAGGCGGCTGGATCCATGTCCGTCCAGAGGAGTAGGAGCCCGTAGGGGCCTCGCACCCGAGTCGCGGTTAGTCGCGGTCTTCCACAGGCGCCGCACGGCTCTTGACGCAGCCGCCGGACATTGTCACATTCATCAGTGTCACTTTTGCGATGACGGACGGCACGCGTGGCGACACGTGCGGCGACACGTACAGCGACACATGCAGGGGGCGTGCCCGGCGACAGGCGCGTCGGCAGGCGGGTCGACAGGCGCGCCGGCACGCATGGCAACGGCTTGGACGGGCGGGTGGCATGGCCTCAGTGGGTTCTTCGGTCTCCCCGATGACCGCACGGGACGGGGAGCTGCGCGGGTTCAGGGAGGTGCAGCGCCTGGCGTACGCGTGCGCCGAGG
>NZ_BAAASR010000008.1:75220-121067 GCF_039532985.1 Streptomyces gobitricini
GTTCCATCTGCCCTTCGCCTGGTTCGGCGACCGCACGGCGTTCGTGAACTTCCGGATGCCGCTCCAGTTCTTCCCGACGAACCGGCGGCTGGAGGCGGGGATGCCGTTCATCCTCGACATGGCTCCGGTGTACAAGGGCTTCACGGCCGACATCGGGTATTCGGGCTGCCTCGGTCTCCACCCCGTGCACGACCAGCTCCTCACCGACCTGCGCGATCACCGTGACCTGATCCTGCGCGAGGTCCGCGAGCGGCGCCCGCTCCGGGAGATCTACGAGGACGTGGACCGGCTGATGGTCCGGCAGGGGTACGCCAACCGGCACCGCGCGTACCCCTTCGGCGTCATCGCCCACAAGGTCGGCCGGGTCAGGGAGCGGCGCTGGTCCCCGACGCTCTTCGGGTTCGGGACGCAGGCGTTGAAGGGGCTCGCGAGCGACGCCCTCCACGGTCACCGGGACGGCTGGTCGCCGCTGTGGTCCCCGTACCGGTTCTCCGATCATCCGCCCCGGCCCGGGCTGTGGGCGGTCGAGCCGCACATCGGGTTCAGGGGCACGGGCGCGAAGTTCGAGGAGCTGCTGGTGGTCACCGACTCCAGGGACCCCGAACAGAGCGCGTTCTGGCTGGACGACGATCTGCCGCACGTGCGGCGCTGGGAGGCGGTCTGATGGTGACGGACGTGTGGGGGGGCGCCCGGGAGCGCCGGGTCCGTACGGGCGGGGTGGAGTTGTGCGTCGCCGAACTGGGCGACGCGGACCGGCCGACGGTCGTGCTGGTGCACGGGTACCCGGACTCCAAGGAGGTGTGGTCCGAGGTCGCGGCGCGGCTCGCCGAGCACTTCCACGTGGTGCTGTACGACGTACGCGGCCACGGCCGGTCGACGGCCCCGAAGCCGCTGCGCGGCGGGTTCACGCTGGAGAAGCTGACCGACGACTTCCTGGCGGTGGTGGACACGGTCAGTCCCGGCAGGCCGGTGCACCTGGTCGGGCACGACTGGGGGTCGGTGCAGGCGTGGGAGTTCGTCACGGTCGAGCGGACCGAGGGGAGGATCGCCTCCTTCACCTCGATGTCCGGCCCGTCGCTGGACCACCTCGGGCACTGGATCAAGCAGCGCGTGAGCAGGCCCACCCCGCGCAGGGTCGGCCAGTTGCTCGGCCAGGGCGCCAGGTCCTGGTACATCTACGCGCTGCACACCCCGCTGCTGCCGGAGCTGGCCTGGCGGGGGCCGCTCGCCAAGCGGTGGCCCGGGCTGATGCGGCGGATGGAGAAGGTGCCGGACGACGGCTATCCGACCGCCTCGCTCCCGGCCGACGCGGCACACGGCGCCTGGCTCTACCGGGACAACATCCGGGCGCGGCTGCGACGCCCGCGCGCGGACGCGTACGCCCACGCGCCCGTGCAGCTGATCACGCCGACCGGTGACGCCTTCCTGTCGGAGCGGCTCTACGACGACCTGGCCACATGGGCACCGGGGCTGGTGCGCCGTACGCTGCCGGCCAAGCACTGGGTGCCACGCACGCGGCCGGACCAGCTGACCGCGTGGATCAGCGAGTTCGTCCGGGCGCACGAGGACCGGGGCGGCGAGGTGCCGGCGCCGGTCGCGACGGGCCGCCGGTACGCGGACCGGTTCGGCGGGCAGCTGGTCCTGGTCACGGGCGCCGCCAGCGGTATCGGGCGGGCCACCGCCTTCGCGTTCGCCGAGGCCGGCGCGCGGGTGGTGGCGGTGGACCGGGACGCGGAGGGCGCCGCCCGGACGGCCGCGATGGCCCGGCTGATCGGCGCGCCGGACGCCTGGGGCGAGGTGGTGGACGTCAGCGACGAGCAGGCCATGGAGAAACTCGCCGCGAAGGTCGCCACCGAGTACGGCACGGTGGACGTGCTGGTGAACAACGCCGGGACGGGTCTGTCCGGATCGTTCCTCGACACCACGAGCGACGACTGGAAGAAGGTCCTCGACGTCAACCTGTGGGGTGTCATCCACGGCTGCCGCATCTTCGGTCGGCGGATGGCCGAGCGCGGGCAGGGCGGCCACATCGTCAACATGGCTTCCGCGGCCGCGTTCCAGCCGTCCAGGATGCTGCCCGCGTACAGCACGTCCAAGGCGGCGGTACTGATGCTCAGCGAGTGCCTGCGCGCGGAGCTGGCCGGCCGGGGCATCGGGGTCACCGCCGTCTGTCCGGGCATCGTGAACACCAACATCACCACCACC
Organism: Streptomyces gobitricini; assembly: GCF_039532985.1. Classification (NCBI taxonomy): domain Bacteria; kingdom Bacillati; phylum Actinomycetota; class Actinomycetes; order Kitasatosporales; family Streptomycetaceae; genus Streptomyces; species Streptomyces gobitricini. The sequence continues at coordinate 77,426 of NZ_BAAASR010000008.1, forward strand.
GCCCGCTTCGCCGGGGTGCCGGAGGACGAGGAGAAGCGCCGGCAGAAGAAGGCCGCCCGGCTGTACGGGATGCGCAACTACCCGCCGGAGAAGGTCGCCGAAGCGATCCTGCGGGCCGTGGTGAGGAACGAGGCGGTGGTGCCGGTGACGCCGGAGGCCCGTGGCGCGCGGCTGCTGTCCCGGCTGGCGCCGGGGGCCCTGCGGGCGCTGGCCCGGCTGGACGTGAAGCTGTGACCCGGCAGCGGTCGTACCATCCCTCACGGAGCGGGCCGGGGTAGCAGGGGAGCGAGAGCGGGGAGCGAGGAGCGGGTGTGGACGAGCAGGCGGCGCGGATACCGGTGGCCGAATACCGGATCGAGGACCTGGCGCGGCACAGCGGCGCCACGGTCCGGACCATCCGCGCCTACCAGGCCCGGGGGCTGCTGCCGAAGCCGGAGCGGCGCGGCAGGTCGAACGTGTACGGCGACGCCCATCTGACCCGGCTGCGGCAGATCGCCGACCTGTTGGAGCGCGGCTACACCCTGGCGTCCATCAAGGAGCTCCTGGAGGCCTGGGACGCGGGCCGCGGTCTCGGCGGCGTCCTGGGGCTGGTCGCCGAGGTGCACGGGCCGTGGACGGACGAGGAGGCCGACCGGATCACGCGCGCGGAGCTCGCCGCCACCTTCGGCGGCACCCCGGACGAGGAGGCGGTGGAGGAGGCCCTGGAGCTCGGCGTACTGGAACGTGTGCCGGGGCGTGACGACGAGTTCCTCGTGCCGAGCCCCCAGGAACTGGCTGTCGCCGCCGAGTTGTACGCCGCGGGGGTGCCGTTGTCGGCGATCTCCGGTCACCTCAGGGAACTTCGCGGCCAGGTGGAGCACATCGCCCACCGTTTCCTGGAGTTCACCACGGAGCACGTCTTCGCCCGCTATCTCGAACACCGGCCGCCCACGGACGCGGACGCCTCGGAGGCGGCGGCCCTGGTACGGCGGCTGCGACCGCTCGCCCAGCAGACGGTGGACGCCGAACTGGCGCGCGCCATGCGGACGTCCGCCGCTCGCCACCTCCAGCACCATCTTTCGTCCGAAGGGCCGGGGGTGACCGACGACGGGTCACGTCAGGTGGCACTGCCCGCCGCGACGATCCGGTCCGTGCACAGGCTGGTTGGCCAACAGAACGCGGCCGCGTTCATCACGGCGGCGGTGGAACGGGAGCTTCAGGCACGGACATTGGATACATTGGCCTCAACGCGCCCTAATTGCGGCGAAGTAGATCAAACCCCCTGACATGGTGCGCCAGTTGTCCACAGAATCGTCAAATTGCCTGTGGATAACCCGAGTTGTTTGTGGACCAAACCTCCAAGCCGGAATTCCCGTGGCCTCGGGAGCGTGATGCCTGACACGCTGAGCGATGTGAACAGTGGCAGAGGCATGCATGACGCGGACGGGGCGGACGGCGCGGGGGAGATTGACGGCCCGGACGAGAAGAACGGGGCGGAGGTCATGGACAGCGGGCGGACCGTGAGGGTGTCGAAGTACCTCGCGAGACACCTGCGCCACCAGCCCGAGCGCATCGGACTCGTCCTGGACGCCCACGGCTGGGTGCCGATCGACGACCTGCTGCGGGCGGCCGCCGGGCACGGCGTGCGGATCACCCGCGCCGAACTGGAGCACGTGGTCGCGGTCAACGACAAACGGCGCTTCGCGATCGACGGCGACCGCATCCGCGCCAGCCAGGGCCACACCGTCGCCGTCGACCTGGACCTGCCGACCGCCGAACCGCCCACGTACCTCTACCACGGCACCGTCGCCCGCAGCCTGCCCGCGATCCGTGCCGAGGGGCTGCGCCCCATGGCCCGCCACCACGTCCATCTGTCGGCCGACCGCGAGACGGCCACCCGGGTCGGCGCCCGGCGCGGCCGGCCCGTCGTGCTGCCCGTGGACGCCGGTGCCATGCGGCGGGACGGCCATGTCTTCCACGTCAGCGCCAACGGGGTCTGGCTCACCGCCGCCGTACCGCCCGCCTACCTCCGGTTCGCCGAGCAGGGCTGAGCCGCCACCGCCACCGGACCCGGCCGGCCCGAACCGGGCCCGGGCTCCAGCCGGCTCGGATCGGCTCCGGGTCCGGCCGCTCGGGCCCTGGCCCCCGGCCCGCTCCGGCCGGCACGCGGGCCCGTCCTCGCGCCTCAGCGCAGCTGGGCGAGAGCCTCCGTCGCGATCCGCTCGAAGACCCGCTCGTCGGTGGCGAACATCGAGCCCGCGATCGGCGCGTGGACCACGATCTCCGTGAAACCCAGCTCGAAATGACGGCCCGCGAAGTCCACGAAGGCGTCGACCGACTCCAGCGGGCGGTCCGGGGTGAACCCGGTCAACAGCACCTTGTCCAGCTCGTCGCCGTCCCGCCCGGCTTCCGCGCACACCTTGCCGAGCTTCCCGAGCTGCCCCCGCAGGGCCTCGTACGAATCCGCCGGCGTACCCGTCTCGAACAGCTTCGGATCCCCGGTCGTCACCCACGCCTGCCCGTGCCGCGCGGCCAGCCTCATGCCCCGCGGTCCGGTGGCGGCGACGGCGAAGGGCATCCTCGGCCGCTGCACACACCCGGGGGTGTTGCGCGCCTCGCCCGCCGAGTAGAACGCCCCCTCGTACGTCACCGACGCCTCCGTCAGCAGCCGGTCCAGCAGCGGTACGAACTCCGCGAGGCGGTCCGCCCGCTCACGCGGGGCCCACGCCTCCTGTCCCAGCGCCGTCGCGTCGTAGCCGTTGCCGCCCGCGCCGATGCCCAGCGTGATCCGGCCACCGGAGATGTCGTCCAGCGAGACCAGCTCCTTGGCGAGCGTGACCGGATGCCGGAAGTTCGGTGAGGTCACCAGCGTGCCGAGCCGCATCCTCTCCGTGGCGGCGGCCGCCGCCGTCAGCGTCGGAATCGCGCCGAACCACGGCCCGTCCCGGAACGGCACCCGCCATGACAGGTGGTCGTAGGTGTACGCGGCGTGGAAGCCGAGCCGCTCGGCCCGCAGCCACGTGTCGCGACCGCCGTCGTGCCAGCGGCGGGTGGGGAGGATCACCGTGCTCAAACGCATGGATCGAGCCTACGTCGCCCCACCGGGAGAGCCGGCAAGGCTCAGATGTGCAGCTATCCGCACGCCCGTGCACTCCCGTACGGGAGAATGGGCGGGTGACCTCAGCGACCTCTCCCCTCCCCCGGCCCACGGCACACCGACGTCCCCGGTTGATCGCCACAGACCTCGACGGAACGCTTCTGCGCGACGACAAATCGGTCTCCCACCGGACGATCACAGCGCTCGCCGCGGCCGAGGAGGCCGGCATCGAGGTCTTCTTCGTCACCGGCCGGCCCGCCCGGTGGATGGGCGTCGTCAGCGACCATGTCCACGGTCACGGCCTGGCCATCTGCGCCAACGGCGCGGCCGTCGTCGACCTGCACTCCGGCGGCAAGCTCCTGGAGGTCCGGCCGCTGGAGCGGAGCACCGCCCTGGAGGTCGTGGCGACGCTCCGCCGCGAGGCACCCGGCACCGCCTTCGCGGCCGAACTCACCACCGGCTTCAACTACGAACCCGACTACCCGCCCTTCTGGCTCGACCCGCACGCCACCATCGCCTCCGCCGAGGAGTTCCTGCACGAGGAGGAGCCCGGCCTCGGCGCGCCCATGCTCAAGCTGCTCGCCCACCACCCGGACCTGACGCCGGACGGCTTCCTCGCCCTGGCGCGTACGGCCGCCGGAGCACACGCGAGCATCACCCGCTCCAGCCCCAGCGCGCTGCTGGAGATCAGCGGCCTGGGCGTCTCCAAGGCCAGCACCCTCGCGCTGTGCTGCGCGGAGCGCGGTATCTCCGCCGACGAGGTGGTGGCGTTCGGGGACATGCCGAACGACATCGAGATGCTGTCCTGGGCGGGTCGCTCGTACGCGATGGGCAACGCGCACCCGGACGTGGTCGCCGCCGCCTCCGGCCGGACCGTGGCCAACAACGACGACGGCGTCGCGCGCGTCATCGAGGACATCCTCGGCACGCGCTGACGCCGGTCACCGGCCCAGCCGGACCCCGTGCTCGCCCAGCCAGCGCACCGGGTCCACGGCCGATCCCATGTACGGGGTGAGCCGCACCTCGAAGTGGAGGTGCGGCCCCGTCGAGTTGCCGGTGTTGCCCGACCGCCCGATCACCTGCCCCGCGACGACCGGCTGCCCCGGGGCCACGGCGGGCGCGGCGAGGTGCGCGTACTGCGAGTGCCAGCCGCCCGCGTGCCGCACCACCACCTCGATGCCGAACGCCCCGCCGCAGGACACCGACCGCACCCGGCCCGCCCCGATCGACCGCACCGGGGTGCCGACGGCCACCGCGAAGTCCTGCCCCGTGTGCCGGTGGGCCCAGTGCGCGCCCGCCCGGTGGAATCCGGCGGACAGGACGTACTCCTCCACCGGTGCGACCCAGTCGCGGCCACCGCCGGGCCGGCCGGTGCGCCGGGCCGGCGTCCCCGCGGCACCAGCGCCCGCCGTGACACCGGCACCCACCGCCGCGCCCACCCTCCCGGACGCGCCCACACCGGCGCTCACACCCGCCCCCGCCACAACGCCCGCCCCCGAGCTCGCGCCCACACCCACGCTCACGCCCACACCCGCCGTCCCTCGGGCCCCCGCCCTCGCACCCACACCCGCCCCCGCCGTCACACGCGCCCCACCTCCACCGTCGCTCCCACCCACACCAACACCGGCACCAACACCCGCACCAGCCCCGGCACCAACACCTCCGCCCCCACCACCGCCACCGCCACCGCCAGCCGCAGCCACACCCCCGCACCGGCCCGCCGCCACCTTCCGGTCCGCCTCCGCCTGGAGCCGCCCCTGAGCCCGCTCCAGCCGCGTCTCGATGCCCCGCCGGATCGTGGCCAGCCGCTTCCGGCGGATGTCCAGCCCCTGCCACGCGGCGCGGGCCTCCGCCTCGGCCCGTGCCAGGCGCCGTTCCGCCTCCTGGGTGCGCTCCATGAGGCGGTTCACCACCCGGTCCGCCTGCCGGGCGAGCCGCTCCGCCCGCATCACCTCGTCGACGTCGTCGCCCAGGAGCAACCGCGCGGTCAGGCCCGCGGAGCCGCCGGCCCGGTACTGGGCCCGGGCGACCTCGCCCATCCGGTCGTTCAGCACGGCCAGTTCGCGCCGTTTCAGGGCCAGCTGCCGCTGGAGCCGGCCGGCGAGGGCGCGCTGCCCGGCCGCCGCCCGCCTGCCCTGCTCATACGTCTCCGTGGCCCGTGCGGCCTCGTCGTAGAGCCGCGCCACCTCCGCGGCCGCGCCACCCGGCCCGTCGGCGGCGGCAGCCGCGGGCTGGGGAAGCAGAGCGAGCAGGACGGTCAGCGCCACGAGCAACATCCTGGGATGGTGGCGCCGGGCGCCCCCGATGTCCGGCACCCCAGGGGTGTCGTACCGCCGACCGGCCCACAGTCGTTGCCCCGGGTGGCCTAGGGACGCACCCGGAAGGGTCCCTGCAGGGGCGCCTCCCACACCACCGTCGTACCGCCGCCGTCCTCGCCGATCCCCGGGCCGCACCAGCTGGATCCGCCCAGTGACTCCGCGCGCCGGGCGAGGTTGCGCAAGCCGCTGCGCCGTCCGCCCTCGGGCAGGCCCACTCCGTCGTCGGCGACGGTCAGCCGGACGCCTCGCGCACCGTCGGGGAGCGTCGCCGTGGCGTCGACGACGACATCGATCCGTCGCGCGTGGGCGTGCCGGAAGGCATTGGACAGCGCCTCGCGCACCGCCGCGATCAGATTCTTTCCCGTGAGTTCGCCGACCGCCGAGTCGACGGGGCCGGTGAAGCGGTGCGTGGGTGTGAAGCCCAGCGGCACGGCCGCCATGTTGATCTCCCGCAGGACGCGGGTGCGCAGTCCCGACGGCCCCTCGTCCGGGTCCGGTTGCAGCGCGAAGATGGCGGTGCGGATCTCCTGGATGGTGACGTCGAGTTCGTCGACGGCCCTCGCCACCCCCTCCTGGACGACAGGGGAGAGGTCCTTGCGCTGGGCGCTCTCCAGCATCATCCCGATGGCGAAGAGCCGCTGGACGACCAGGTCGTGCAGGTCGCGGGCGATCCGGTCCCGGTCCTCGTACACCGCGAGGCGCTCACGGTCGCGCTGCGCCTCCGCCATCATCAGCGCCAGTGCGGCCTGCGAGGCGAACTGGGTGGCCAGGGTGCGTTCCGTCCCGCTGAACTGACGGGCGCCGGGGGCGCGGAGCGTGGCGAGGGCTCCCAGGACGCGACCGCCGCTTCGCAGGGGCAGCATCATGCCGGGCCCGTAGCGCCGCGCCAGCGGGGTGATCAGGCGCGGGTCGGTCGCCGCGTCCGCCACGAAGACCGCCTCGCCCGCCAGCAGCCGTTCGACGGCCGGGCTCCCGGGCGGGACGACCACGCCCAGGGCGGTGGACGGGTCGTCGGCGGAGACGGCGACGATCTCCAGGCCTCCGCTGCCGTCGGCGGCCGGCAGCAGCACGATGCCGGCGCACGCGTCGGCCGGCCCCCTGGCCTGTTCCGCCACCACCGAGAGGGCCTCGTCGGCGTCGCCGCCGGACAGCAGCGCCGTGGTGACGGCCACCGAGCCGTCGATCCACCGTTCACGCCGGCGCGCCGCCTCGTAGAGGCGGGCGTTGCCGACGGCGATCCCCGCCTCGGTGGCCAGCACCCGCACCATGTGCAGGTCGTCGTCGTCGAACTCGGCCCCGCCCCGCTTCTCCGTCAGATAGAGGTTCCCGAAGACCTCGCCCTGGACGCGGATCGGTACGCCGAGGAAGCCGCGCATCGGAGGGTGGCCGGGCGGGAACCCGGCGGCCCGCGGATCCGCCGTCAGATCGGCGAGCCGCATGGCCTCGGGGTGGTGGATGAGCGTGCCGAGAAGACCGGCGTGCCCATCGGGGCGGCGGCCGGTCTCGCGCGCGGTCTCGTCGGAGATCCCGTACGTCACGAAGTCCGACAGGCCCTCGCCCTCCTCGTCGACCACGCCGATGGCGGCGTAGCGGGCGTCGGCGAGCGCGGCGGCGGTCTCGCAGATCCGGTCGAGGGTGGAGCGGAGCTCGAGTCCGGTGCCGACGGCGCGCATGGCTTCCAGCAGTTGCGGCACACGGGCGGTCAGCTCGGCCGACAGTCCGTGGAGGCCGTCGGGCGCCCGCTCGGCCGCCGCTGCCATGTCGTGCTCCTGGTGGTGCTCCGGTCGCTCGGGCGCGGTCATGCCCCCGAGCGTAATTAGTCCCATTTGTTGAGGAAAGTCGGCTCTGCGGCGCGGGAGTGCAGCAGGAGGTCCGCCGCCCGCTCGCGCTCCAGCATCCGGCGCAGCGCCCCGTCGGTGTCGGCCAGCCCGGCGTAAGTGCCCCGCTGTACGGCGCGTCCTTCCTCCAGGACGACGACTTCGTCCACCTCGTCGAGGCCGTGCAGCCGGTGGGTGATCAGCACGGTCGTACGACCCTCGGTGGCACGCAGCAGGTCGTCGGTGAGCGCGTCCGCCGTGGCGAGGTCCAGGTGCTCGGCGGGCTCGTCCAGCACGAGGACGGGGAAGTCGGCGAGGAGCGCCCGGGCGAGGGCCAGGCGCTGCCGCTGTCCGCCGGAGAGCCGTGCGCCGTGTTCGCCGACGAGGGTGTCCAGCCCCTCGGGCAGGCTGTCCACCCAGTCCAGCAGCCGGGCCCGGTCGAGCGCCGCGCGCAGGTCGTCGTCGCCGGCGCCGGTCCTGGCCAGTCGCAGGTTCTCCCGGATGGAACTGTCGAAGGTGTGCGCGTCCTGGGCGCAGAGCCCCACCAGCCGGCGCACGTCGTCGCCGTCGAGCGCGGTCGCGTCCGTCCCGCCGATCCGGTACGTCCCGTCCCGGGCGTCCAGGAACCGCAGCAACACCTGGGCGAGCGTCGTCTTGCCGGATCCCGACGCCCCCACGACGGCGACCCTCCGGCCCGGCTCCAGGCGAAGGTCGAACTCCGCGAGGGCGTCCCGGTCCTGGCCCTCGTACCGGGCGGTGAGACCGCGCAGCTCCAGCGGGAACGGGCTGTCCGGGGCGGGCAGGGGCTGGCTCGGTTCGTGTACGGGCACGGGGGCGTCGAGCACCTCGTACACCCGCTCCGCGCTCCGCCTGACGCGCTGGCGGTACTGCACGGCCAGGGGGAGACCGGTGACCGCCTCGAACGCGGCGAGCGGGGTCAGGACGACCACGGCCAGCGCCACGCCGTCGAGCCGCCCGTCCCCTACCGCCTGTACGCCCACGAGGGCGGCCGCAACCACGGTGGCCCCGGTGACCACCGCGGAGAGTCCGCCGCCCAGGGCGGTGGCGCCGGCCTGGCGGGTGGCGATCCGGGTGAGGGCGCCGTCCGCCTCGCGCACCCGGGCGACACGTCCGGCGAGGGCGCCCGCCACCGTCAGCTCGGCGCAGCCGCGCAGCAGGTCCACGATCCGGGCGGCGAGTACACCGCGCGCGGGGGAGAGCCGCTGCTCGGCGCGGCGGGCCACGGCGCCGCTCACCAGCGGTACGGCCACCCCGGCGACGAGGAGCCCGGCCGCGAGGACCGCCCCGGCCTCGGGCAGCAGCCACGCGGTGAACCCGACGGCACCCGCGCCGACCACAGCGGCGGTGCCGGCCGGCAGCAGCCACCGCAGCCAGTAGTCCTGGAGGGCGTCCACGTCGGAGACGAGCCGCGACAGCAGGTCGCCTCGGCGCACCGCGCGCAACCCGGCCGGCGCGATCCGCTCCAGCCTGCGGTAGACGGCGACCCGCAGGTCGGCCAGCATCCGCAGCACGGCGTCGTGCGACACGAGCCGCTCGGCGTACCGGAACACCGCCCGCCCGATACCGAACGCCCGGGTCGCCGTCACGGCCACCATCAGGTAGAGCACCGGCGGCTGCTCGGAGGCCCGCGAGATCAGCCACCCGGACACGGCCATGAGCCCCACGGCCGACCCTAGCGCCAGGCTGCCCAGCAACAGCGCCAGCCCGAACCGCCCGCGCAGCTCCCCGGCCGCCCCGCGTACCCGCGCCAGCACTCCACCGCCGGGCCGGGAATCCCCGGCAGCGGCAGCGGCCTCCACAGCGTCCTGACGCCCGCCCACCAGCCCGAACGCCGCGTCCAGCGCGTCCAGACCGCGTGGCGCGCCCCTCTCGCCGGTGTCCGCCCCTCCGGCAGCGCGCTCCCCCAGCGTGACGACCCGGTCGGCCACCGTCAGCAGCGCCGGACGGTGGACGACCAGGAGCACCGTCCGCCCCTCGGCGAGGCGGCGCACCGCGTCCACCACGGCGCCCTCGGTCGCGCCGTCCAGCGCCGCCGTCGGCTCGTCCAGCAGGAGCAGTGGCCGGTCGGCCAGGAACGCCCGCGCCAGGGCGAGCCGCTGGCGCTGCCCCGCCGACAGTCCCGCGCCGTCCTCACCCAGCACCGTCGCGGCGCCCGCCGGCAACGCGTCCACGAATGCGGCCGCTCCGGCGTCCCGCAACGCCCGCGCCAGGTCGGCGTCGTCGGCGTCCGGCCGGGCGAGGCGCACGTTCTCCGCGATGGTCCCCGCGAACAGGTACGGCCGCTGGGGCACCCACGCGATCCGCTCCCGCCACCGCTCCGGGTCCAGGGACCGCAGGTCGACGCCCCCGACGCGGACCGTGCCCTCACCCTCCGAGGGCTCCGCGAACCCCAGCACCACATCGAGCAGCGTCGACTTGCCGACGCCGCTCGGTCCGACCAGGGCGACCGTCTCGCCCGGCTCCACGACCAATGACGCACGGTCAAGCGACGGCTCGCCGCGCCCCGCGTGCCGCACGGTCACGTTGTCCAGCTCCAACCGTACGGAGGCCGGCACCGCCGCGCCCCCGCCCGCCCGGGCCGGCGCCTCCAGCACGGCGAAGATCTCCTCCGCCGCCGACAGCCCCTCCGCCGCCGCGTGGTACTGGGCACCGACCTGCCGCAACGGCAGGTACGCCTCGGGCGCCAGGATCAGGATCACCAGCCCCGTGTACAGATCCAGGTCCCCGTGCACCAGGCGCATGCCCACGCCGACCGCGACGAGGGCCACCGACAGCGTGGAGAGCAGTTCCAGCGCGAACGACGACAGGAAGGCGATCCGCAGCGTCCGCAGCGTCGCCTGCCGGTACTCGGACGTGATCGCCCGGATCGACTGAGCCTGCGCCTTGGCCCGGCCGAACACCTTCAGCGTCGGCAGCCCGGCGACCACGTCGAGGAAGTGGCCCGACAGCCGGGACAGCAGCTTCCACTGCCGGTCCGTCCGGGCCTGGGTGGCCCAGCCGATGAGGACCATGAAGAGGGGGATCAGCGGCAGGGTCCCGACGATGATCGCCGCCGACACCCAGTCCTCGGTGACGATCCGGGCCAGGACCGCCACCGGTACCACCACCGCCAGCCCGAGTTGCGGCAGATAGCGGGAGAAGTAGTCGTCGAGCGCGTCCACCCCTCGTGTGGCCAGCGCCACCAGCGAACCGACTCGCTGCCCGCTCAGCCACCCCGGCCCGAGCGCGGCGGCCCGTTCCAGCAGCCGGCCGCGCAGCTCCGACTTGACCGCGGCGCTCGCCCGGTGGGCGGCCAGCTCGGTCAGCCACGTGACGACGCCCCGGCCGACCGCGACCACGGCCAGCAGCACCAGCGGCTTCGCCAGGTCACCGGTGTCCAGCTCCCGCTGGAACGCGCCCACCACCACTTCGGCGATGAGCATGGCCTGGGCGACGACCAGCGCCGCCCCGATGACACCCAGGACGACCACCGCCGCCAGGAACAGACGAGTGGCCCGGGCGTAGCGGAGCAGACGCGGGTCGATCGGTTTCACGTGAAACATTCCCTACCGTGCGCTAGTGGGCTTCGGCGATGTGCTGCGTGCCGATGCGCTTGCGGAAGACCCAGTACGTCCATCCCTGGTACAGCATCACCAGCGGCGTGGCGACCGCCGCACACCAGGTCATGATCTTCAGGGTGTACGGGCTGGACGCCGAGTTCGCGACGGTCAGGCTCCAAGCCGGGTCCAGCGAGGACGGCATGACGTTCGGGAAGAGCGTCAGGAAGAGCATCGCCACAGCGGCCGCGATCGTGACGCCCGAGAGCGCGAACGACCACCCCTCACGCCCCGCCTTGATCGCGCCGACCGCCGCGACCAGCGCCACGGCGGCGACCGCCATGGCGACGAGGCTCGTACCGTCACCCCGGGACACCTGGAGCCACCCCAGGAAGCCGAGCGAGAGCACCACGGTGACCGATCCCAGCGACAGCGCCAGCTTCCGTGCCCGTGCCCGGATGTCCCCGACCGTCTTGAGCGCGGTGAAGACGGTGCCGTGGAAGGTGAACAGTGTCAGGGTCACCACTCCGCCGAGCAGCGCGAAGGGGTTGAGCAGATCGACCATCGTGCCCACGTACTCCTTGGTCGCGTCGATCCGCACGCCCCGCACGATGTTGGCGAAGGCGACACCCCAGAGGAAGGCGGGGACCAGCGACGTCCAGAAGATGGCCTGCTCCCAGTTGTGCTGCCACTTCTCCTCCGGGCGCTTGGCCCGGTACTCGAAGGCGACGCCCCGCACGATCAGGCAGACCAGGATGACCAGCAGCGGCAGGTAGAAGCCGGAGAATAGGGTGGCGTACCAGTCGGGGAAGGCGGCGAAGGTGGCTCCGGCGGCCGTGAGCAGCCACACCTCGTTGCCGTCCCAGACCGGCCCGATGGTGTTGATCAGCACCCGCTTCTCCACCCGGTTACGGGCGAGCAGCTTGGTCAGGACGCCGACGCCGAAGTCGAAGCCCTCCAGGAAGAAGTACCCGGTCCACAGGACCGCGATGACGACGAACCATATGTCGTGCAGTTCCATGCCTCAGCTCCAGTCCTCAGTACGAGAAGGCCATCGGACGGTCGACTTCACGCTCGGGGTTCTCCGGGTCCCGGTCGTGGCCGCCGATCCTGGTGGGCGGGTTGAGGTCGGACTCGGTCAGCTCGGGCGGGCCGGCCTTCACGTACTTCACGAGCAGCCGGACCTCGATCACTGCGAGCACCGCGTAGATGGCCGTGAAGACGACCATCGAGGTGATCACCTCGGCCTGGGAGACACCGGGTGAGACGGCGTCACGGGTACGCAGCACCCCGTACACCACCCAGGGCTGCCGGCCCATCTCGGTGAAGATCCAGCCCCAGGAGTTGGCGATGAGCGGGAAGGCCAGAGTCCACAGCGCGACGAGCCAGTAGAGCTTCGTCAGCTTCGGGCTGAGGGGCTTCCTGAACAGCACCACGTGGGGCACCTCGTCCTCCGCCACCCGCAGCCGTGCGGGCAGCAGGAACCGCTTCCGGGTCAGCCACAGGCCGAGCAGGCCGAGCGAGAAGGACGCCATGCCGAAGCCGATCATCCACCGGAATCCCCAGTAGGCGACGGGGATGTTGGGCCGGTAGTCGCCCGGGCCGTACTTCTCCTGGAGCGCCTTGTTGGTGTCGTTGATGCCGGGCACGTACGACTCGAAATCGCTGTGGGCGAGGAAGGAGAGCAGCCCGGGGATCTCCACCGCGACCTTGTTGTGGCCCTTGTCCACGTCGCCGACGGCGAAGACCGAGAACGGAGCCGGCTTCTCGCCCTCCCACAGCGCCTCGGCCGCGGCCATCTTCATCGGCTGCTGTTCGTACATAACCTTGCCGAGGAAGTCGCCGCTGATCGCGGTGAACATGCCACCGACCACCACGGTGACCAATCCCAGCCGGAGGGAGGTCTTCATCACCGGGATGTGCTTCTTGCGCGCCAGGTGGAAGGCGGCGATGCCGACCATGAAAGCGCCACCCGTCAGGAAGGCCGCCGACATGGTGTGGAAGACCTGCGTCAGCGCCGTGTTCTGGGTGAGTACGAGCCAGAAGTCGGTGAGCTCGGCCCGGCCGGTCTTTTCGTTGATCTTGTAACCGACCGGGTGCTGCATCCAGGAGTTGGCCGCCAGGATGAAGTACGCCGACAGAATGGTGCCGATCGACACCATCCATATGCAGGCCAGATGGATCCTCTTCGGCAGCTTGTCCCAGCCGAAGATCCACAGGCCGATGAAGGTCGACTCGAAGAAGAACGCGATCAGCGCCTCGAAGGCGAGCGGCGCTCCGAAGACGTCGCCGACGAAGCGCGAGTAGTCGGACCAGTTCATGCCGAACTGGAACTCCTGCACGATGCCGGTGACCACGCCCATCGCGATGTTGATGAGGAACAGCTTCCCCCAGAACTTCGTCGCCCTGAGGTACTTCTCCTTCTCGGTCCGCACCCATGCCGTCTGGAGACCGGCGGTGAGTGCGGCGAGGGAGATCGTCAGGGGAACGAAGAGGAAGTGGTAGACGGTGGTGATACCGAACTGCCACCTCGCCAGCGTCTCTGGCGCCAGAGCCAGGTCCACGTCAGCTTCTCCTTACGGGCTACGTCCTACGGTCCGGACGTCCTTGCGTCGCCTCGCCGATTCCGGTGGATCTTGGGAGGAACCAGGCGCGCTTGTGAATGCGTTCACAATCACAAGCTATTATGACTCACACGAAATCCGAAGCCGGAACCGGGGGCCCTCTTCCCCGAAACTTCAACATCTTGTTGAATTTCGCGCATGCAGATACGTATCTCCTGGCCCGCCGGCCAGGTCACCGCAACCCTGGACGAAACGCCCACCAGCAAGGCGCTCGCAGCGGCCCTCCCGATCACCTCCACCGCCTACACCTGGGGCGAGGAGGTGTACTTCGAGACTCCGGTCTCCCCGGCCCCTGAGGCCGACGCCCGGCAGGTGGTCGAGCCCGGCACGGTGGCCTTCTGGACCGAGGGCGACGCGCTGGCCCTCCCCTACGGCCCCACACCGATCTCCCGCGGGGACGAATGCCGGCTGGCGAGCCCCTGCAACGTCCTCGGCCGGCTCGACGGCGACCCCCGCGTCCTCGCCACGGTCCGCCCGGGCGACCCCATCCGCGTAGAGCCCGTCCGCTGATCCGAACGGCTCCGGACGGCCGAGAGGCCCGCCCGCCCGCTTCGCCGCCCACCCCGTAGACGGCCGGAGCCGGCCGTCACGCCCGCCTCACCACCAGCAGCAGACGGGCGACGGCCCGGGCGGCGCCGTGCGGGACCGGCGACCCGACCCGAGCACGTCGCCACCCGCCCCGACGAGCCGGCCCCAAGCGGCCATGCCCCACTCGACGAGTGCAGCCGCACCCCCGGCGCTCACCACCGGCCGGGCGCGCACCCCCCACCGGTGAGCACCCACAGCCCCCGGGGCGCCGGGCCCCCGGGCCCCCGGGCTGCCCAAACCGCCCCGGGCCGCCGGGCCGCCCCGGCCGCACATCACCGCCACCCGGGGCGCGGGCGTCGCCCCGGTGTCCGGACCGCGCGCCGCTGCGCCGCCGGCTCCGCACCAGCCCGGCCGCCTCTGCCCCGGGCCCCAGGCTGCCCAAGACCGCCCCGGCCCGCCCCGGCCCGCCCCGGGGCGTGGCCTCGACCGGCTAGAAGCGCTCCTTGCGGAAGGCCTCCGCCGCACGCAGGAAGATGTCGTTCGCCTCGGTCTCGCCGATGGTGACCCGCACGCCCTCCCCCGGGAACGCCCGCACGACCACGCCCGCCTGCTCGCACGCGGCAGCGAAGTCCACGGTGAGCTCGCCCAGCCGGAGCCAGACGAAGTTGGCCTGCGTTTCCGGGACCGTCCAGCCCTGGCCGACGAGCCCCTCGGAGACCCGCTGCCGCTCGCACACCAGGGAGCCCACCCGCCCCAGCAGCTCGTCCTCCGCGCGCAACGAGGCCACGGCCGCGTCCTGCGCGAGCTGGCTGACGCCGAACGGAACCGCCGTCTTGCGCAGCGCCGCGGCCACCGGCTCGTGCGCGACCGCGAAGCCGACGCGCAGTCCGGCCAGCCCGTACGCCTTGGAGAAGGTGCGCAGGACGGCGACATTGGGGCGCTCGCGGTAGATCTCCACGCCGTCCGGTACCTCGACGTCCCGGATGAACTCGCGGTACGCCTCGTCCAGCACGACCAGCACGTCGGACGGCACCCGGTCCAGGAACCTCTCCAGCTCGGCCCGGCGCACCACCGTGCCGGTCGGGTTGTTGGGGTTGCAGACGAAGATCAGCCGCGTGCGGTCGGTGATCGCGTCGGCCATCGCGTCCAGGTCGTGCACATCACCGGCGGTGAGCGGCACCTGCACCGGCGTCGCACCGCTGATCTGGGTGATGATCGGGTACGCCTCGAAGGAGCGCCAGGCGTAGATCACCTCGTCACCGGGGCCGGAGGTGGCCTGCACCAGCTGCTGCGCCACGCCCACCGAGCCCGTGCCGGTGGCCAGGTGGGACACGGGCACCCCGAAACGCTCGGCGAGCTCGTCCATCAGCCCCGTGCAGGCCATGTCCGGGTACCGGTTGAAGGCCGACGCCGCGGCCAGCGCGCTCTCCATGACCCCGGGCAGCGGCGGGTACGGGTTCTCATTGGAGGACAGCTTGTACGCGACCGGCCCCTCGGCCGCGGCGGGCTTGCCCGGCTTGTAGGTGGGGATGCCGCCCAGCACGGCGCGCAGCTTCGGGCTCGTCTCGCTCACTCTGGTCCTCCTCGACCGTACGTACCACCAATACTGCTCACCATATGAGGATTCCGCTCCGCTGCGAATGGCCGAATGCTCACCCGGTCCCTTCCCGGGGTTCCACAGCACCCCGGCAGCACCGCGCCACGACCACCGCGCACGCCGCGCGCGGCCACCGCGCACCCCGCACGCCACCAGCGCGACGCCAGGGGGGAGCGCTCCCCCGGATGTCGTGCGCCCGTGGCTCGCGCCGTGGCGCGCGTCCCCCGTAGAGGTGAGTTGAGGCCACGCCGAAACCTCCTCCCTTTGGCAGGCCCATGCACGCCGACGCCTCGCGACGGCAAGCGGAATGGCTCAACCACCTGGCTTTCCATGGCAGTTGCGGGGTGGCGCCCATGCAGAAACGTGCCTGTCAACGAGTGAATATGCGAACGGCCCAACCGCCCGCCATCGCCCTACTATCGGCTCGCCATGACAGCAGCAGGGAAGCACCAGGTGAGCCGGGCACAGACCCGGGGAAGCCGGCAAGGGCGAGCGGGCATCCGGGACGTGGCCGCCGCAGCCGGGGTCTCCATCACGACTGTCTCCGACGCGCTCAACGGCAAGGGCCGGCTCCCGGACGCCACCCGCCGCCATGTCCGCGAGGTCGCTGACCGGTTGGGCTATCGCCCGTCCGCCGCGGCCCGCACGCTCCGTACCGGCAAGTCCGGCCTCATCGGCCTGACCGTGACGACCTACGGGGATGAACCTTTCACCTTCACCGAGTTCGCGTACTTCGCCGAGATGGCCAGGGCCGCCACCTCCGCCGCGCTCGCCCGCGGCTACGCCCTGGTCATTCTCCCCGCCACCTCCCGCCATGACGTCTGGTCGAACGTCGCCCTCGACGGCACCGTCGTCATCGACCCCTCCGACCACGACCCGGTCGTCACCGAGCTGGTCCGCCAGGGGCTACCCGTCGTCTCCGACGGGCGTCCGGCCGGCACCCTCCCGGTCACCGCCTGGGTCGACAACGACCACGAGGCCGCGGTCCTCGACCTGCTCGACCACCTCGCCGCCGCCGGTGCCCGCCGGATCGGCCTGCTCACCGGCACCACGACCGACACGTACACACGCCTGTCCACCACCGCGTACCTCAGCTGGTGCGAGCGCGTCGGGCAGGACCCCGTCTACGAGGCCTACCCGGCCCATGACCCCTGCGCCGGCGCGGTCGCCGCCGACCGGCTGCTGGCCCGCCCGGACCGCCCCGACGCCGTGTACGGGCTGTTCGACCCCAACGGCACCGACCTGCTGGCGGCAGCACGGCGCTACGGGCTACGGGTACCGGACGACCTGCTGCTGGTCTGCTGCAGCGAGTCGACCGTCTACGCGGCCACCGAACCGCCCATCACCACGCTCTCCCTCAAGCCCCGCCGGATCGGTACGGCGGTGGTCCAGTTGCTCATCGACGCCATCGAGGGCATCGGCGTCGACCGGCCCGTCGAGCAGGTGATACCGACCGAGCTGATCGTCCGGACGTCCTCCCAGCGACGGCCTCCGCGGACGACCGTCAGCCCTCCCCGTTCCCCCTCCCAGGAGTGACCGACACGTGGCGCCCGCGAACGACGGGAGCCGCTCCTCGGTCAAGACCACCGGCAAACCTTCCCAATTGGGGAGGAAACGGCCCATGAATCCGGGGTGCACCCGGATTCACCACCCCTGGTGCGTCACACAGCACAAGGCTCATTCCTATGATGGGCGGACGACACCGCGGACCGCCCCGACCAGGCCGGTCCGCCAGGTGTAGGGCGTCGCGACGGTGGTGGAGGGGTCGATGACTCAGGGGGCCGGTCAAGGACCCGTGGTGCGGACGGCGACGTTGCGCGACTTCCGCGTACCGCCGTACGCCCAGGTGCCCGTACAGGCTCATGCCGCTCAGGCCTCGCACCCGGGCAACGCGTTCCCCGAGGGTGAGCTGCCCGAGGGGTACACGCCGACCGAGCGCGACCTCCCGGTGATCAATCGCGGCGACACCGTCCAGGTGTCCGCCGCCCCCGACGAGATCCCGGCCACGGCACCGGCCCCGGCACCGGAGAGCGGGCCGGGCCCCCTGTACGTGGTGGGCGACGTCCACGGGTATCTCGACGAGCTCCTCGCCGCCCTGCACCGCCAGGGCCTCATCGACGCCGAAGGGCGCTGGGCGGCGGGCAACGCCCGGCTGTGGTTCCTCGGCGACTTCACCGACCGCGGCCCTGACGGCATCGGCGTGATCGATCTCGTCATGCGGCTCTCCGCCGAGGCAGCCGCCGCCGGTGGCTACTGCAAGGCCCTGATGGGCAATCACGAGCTGCTGCTGATCGGCGCCAAGCGGTTCGCGGACACCCCCGTCAACTCCGGCGCCGGTACGGCCACCTTCCAGGCGGCCTGGCTGCTCAACGGCGGCCAGAAGAGCGACATGGACCGCCTTCAGGACGTCCACCTCCAGTGGATGTCCCGGCTGGACGCCGTAGTGGAGGAGGACGGGCACCTGCTGGTGCACTCCGACACCACGGCCTACCTGGAGTACGGCTCCACCATCGAGGACGTCAACGACACCGTCCACGAGATCCTCACCCGCAGCGACGCCGATGAGTGCTGGGACCTGTTCCGCAAGCTCACCAAGCGTTTCGCCTTCCGGGACGGGGCCGGGCCCACAGCCGTGCAGGAGCTCCTGTCGGCCTACGGTGGCGAGCGCATCGTCCACGGCCACAGCCCGATTCCGTATCTGCTGGGCGAGGTGGGGTCGGAGGACGGCGAGGACGGCGGCGGCCCGACGGTCGAAGGACCGCACGTGTACGCGGACGGACTGGCGATCGCCATGGACGGCGGTGTGACCATGGCCGGAAAGCTGCTGGTCGTACAGCTCCCGCTGCCCAACTGACGCATAACGCTGCGCAGTCGGACCAGGCGATTTCCGGAATTCCTCTGTCACCCCGCGCCGTAACGGCTCTACCATCGGTATTTCCGTAGCAGGCTCTCCTCCGTTTCTGCCCGACCGTCCGTTCTACGCGGGCAAACCGGGCCCTACGGAGCATCGGGGGATGCACATGAAAAGCGCTCCGCACCTGCTGACCGAGGACCGCGCCGAGTACGAGCGCATCCTCGACGACGCACTGCGCACCGCGCACGACCGTCCGGACCTCGCCGGGGTCGGGCAGCGGCTCAACACCGAGCAACTGCGCACCATGGCCCTGAACGCGACCGCGCTGATATCCGCGTCCGCCGCCGCGGAGTACGACCACTACGTCGTGGTGCGCGAGGAGTCGCGTTCCCCGAGTGGAGTGTCGGCGATCGGCGCCGTTCTGGCCTCGCCCGGGGACGAGCCCGACGCGGGGCCGGGCGCCGGAGTCGGTGTCATCGTCACCGTGCTCGCGCCGGTTCTGGCCGGCACGGCCGCGGCCATCTTCCTGCTGGTCGGCTATGTCCTGAAGATGCTCGACCCGGCGCCCGCCTTCGCGGATTCGCTGCTGGCGGCGGGGTGGTTCTTCGGAGCCGTCACGGCTGCCGGCATTCTGGCAGCCGCCATCGGCCTGCTGGTCACGGCGCTGCGCAACAGGTCCACCCAGGTCCCGGCTCAGGAGCCCGGAGACGAGCTGCCCGACGAGGTCGCCCGCGCCAGGGAGGCCTGGCGTCACGCCCTGCTGGAGCGGGGGATTCTGCCGTTCCTGCGGGACGCGCTGGCGGAGGCCAGTGCGGACCCCTTCTCGGAGGTGCCACCGCGCCACGTCGACCGGATCCCGAAGGTGGGGTACGACGGGCCGCGTTTCTCCAGCCCCAGCGAGGGCGGCACCGGTTCCCGCCCCACGTTCACCAGTCCCGACTTCACCAGCCCGGACTTCGGGGGCCCGGAGCACCAGCCCGACTGAAACGCCTTGTCCACGACACCGGGGCTGGCGCCTGTTTCACGTGAAACGAACAGACGTTTCACGTGAAACAGGCAGATGTTCCATCGGGGACCGCCAGCCGTCAGCTATCAGCGGTCAGCCGTCAGCTGTCAGTCCGCCAACGGCAGGTAGACCCGGTTGCCCGCCGCGGCGAACTCCGCGGACTTCTCCGCCATTCCGGCTTCGATCTCCTGCTCCTTCAGGTCTCCACCGTGCTCGCGCCGGATGTCCTGCGAGATCTTCATCGAGCAGAACTTCGGCCCGCACATGGAGCAGAAGTGCGCGGTCTTCGCCGGCTCGGCGGGCAGCGTCTCGTCGTGGAACTCCCTCGCCGTGTCGGGGTCGAGGGCCAGATTGAACTGGTCCTCCCACCGGAACTCGAACCGGGCGTCCGACAGCGCGTCGTCCCACTCCTGAGCGCCCGGGTGCCCCTTGGCGAGGTCCGCCGCATGGGCCGCGATCTTGTAGGTGATGACGCCGGTCTTCACGTCGTCCCGGTTGGGCAGGCCCAGGTGCTCCTTGGGCGTGACGTAGCAGAGCATCGCCGTACCCCACCAGGCGATCATCGCCGCGCCGATACCGGAGGTGATGTGGTCGTAGGCCGGGGCCACATCGGTGGTCAGCGGGCCGAGCGTGTAGAACGGCGCCTCCTCGCAAATCTCCTGCTGAAGGTCGATGTTCTCCTTGATCTTGTGCATCGGGACGTGTCCCGGGCCCTCGATCATGGTCTGTACGTTGTGCCGCTTGGCGATCGTGTTCAACTCGCCGAGCGTCCGCAGCTCAGCGAACTGCGCCTCGTCGTTGGCGTCCGCGATCGAGCCGGGCCGCAGGCCGTCGCCGAGCGAGTACGTCACGTCGTAGGCGGCGAGGATCTCGCAGAGCTCCTCGAAGTTCTCGTACAGGAACGACTCCTTGTGGTGCGCCAGGCACCACGCCGCCATGATGGAGCCGCCACGGGAGACGATGCCGGTCTTGCGGCGCGCGGTCAGCGGCACGTACCGCAGGAGCACGCCGGCATGGACGGTCATGTAGTCGACGCCCTGCTCGGCCTGCTCGATGACCGTGTCCTTGTAGATCTCCCAGGTCAGCTCCTCGGCCTTGCCGTCGACCTTCTCCAGGGCCTGGTAGAGCGGCACGGTACCGATCGGTACGGGCGAGTTGCGCAGGACCCATTCGCGGGTGGTGTGGATGTTGCGGCCGGTGGAGAGGTCCATGACCGTGTCGGCACCCCAGCGGGTGGCCCAGGTCATCTTGTCCACCTCCTCCTCGATGGACGAGGTGACCGCCGAGTTGCCGATGTTGGCGTTGACCTTCACCAGGAACCGCTTGCCGATGATCATCGGCTCGATTTCCGGATGGTTGACGTTGGCCGGCAGGACCGCCCGGCCGGCCGCGATCTCCTCACGCACGACCTCGGGGGAGACGTTCTCGCGGATCGCGACGTACTCCATCTCCGGCGTGATCTCGCCCCGGCGGGCGTACGCGAGCTGCGTCACCGCCTGGCCGCCGCGGCCCCGGCGGGGCTGGCGCGGGCGGCCGGGGAAGACGGCGTCGAGGTTGCGCAGCCCACCGCGCGGCGAGGTGTGCTTGATCCCGTCGTCCTCGGGGCGGACCGGGCGGCCCGCGTACTCCTCGGTGTCCCCGCGGGCGATAATCCAGTTCTCGCGCAGCGGCTCCAGGCCGCGGCGTACATCGGTCTCGATATGCGGATCGGTATACGGTCCCGACGTGTCGTACAGCGTCACGTCCTTGCCATTGGTGAGGTGCACCTTGCGGACCGGCACTCGGAGGTCGGGGCGCGAGCCCTCGACGTACCCCTTGTGCCAGCCGATGGACTTCCCAGCCTCGTCGTTCTGGTTCGAGGCAGGCGTGCGTGCGTCCTGAACGGTCATACTGACCTACTCCCTACGCCGGCATTACCCGGTAACAGGTTCGGCGGTCGACGCAGCCGTTTCCGTACTCCTCGTACGGATGTCAGCGCCCTCTCAGCCCGGTGCTCCGAGCTCCCGCGTGTGCAAAGGTGCCACCACGCTAGCGCCATCCCGGCCGCGCTGAACAGAGGGCCCCCCTCGTTCTTGCGATGATCGGTCGGTGACTTCTTCGCAGCAGCCCCCCGAACCGACCGGACAGGCACATGGTCATACCCATAGCCACGCCCACAGCCATGGCCCCGCGGCGCCCGTATCCAAGCACCTGCGCAAGGTCATCGCCGCGGTCCTGATCCCCTTCGCGACCGCGGTGCTGGTCGGCCTCGCCGTCCTGTGGCCCGGCGGCGCGCCGGAGCACGAGCGCACCGGCGTCGGCTTCGACCGGCAGACCGAGCAGGGCACGGTGGTCCGGGTCGACCGGGTGGACTGCAGGGACGTGAACGCGGCGCAGGTCCCGCCGACCGGCGACACGACCACGCCGGAGGGACGTGAGGCGGTCAACTCCCAGCAAGGGCTGTGCGCGAAGGCGACGGTCGAGGTCACCACCGGCCAGGACAAGGGCCGCAAGTTCGTCGAGATCGTGCAGCCGGACGCCCCCCGCCAGCTGAAGGAGGGCCAGGGGGTGGTGGTCGCCTATGCCCCCGACGCCCCGCGCGACCTGCAGTATTCGGTCACCGACGTGAACCGGAAGGTGCCGATGCTGCTGCTCGCCGGCGTCTTCGCACTGGCGGTGGTCGCCGTCGGCCGGATGCGTGGCGTGATGGCGCTGGTCGCGCTGGCGGTGAGCTTCGCCATCCTGACCCTGTTCATCCTGCCCGCCATTCTCCAGGGGTCGAACCCGCTGGTCGTGGCGGTGATCGGGTCGAGCGCGATCATGCTGATCGCGCTCTACAGCTGCCACGGACTGACCGCGCGAACCTCGGTGGCCGTGATCGGCACGCTGATCTCGCTGCTGTTGATCGGCCTGCTCGGCTCGCTGTTCATCGGCTGGGCCTCACTGACCGGCAACACCGACGACAACACGGGTCTGATCCATGGCCTCTATCCGAACATCGATATGTCCGGCCTGCTGCTGGCCGGTGTCATCATCGGTTCGCTCGGTGTGCTGGACGACGTGACGGTGACCCAGACGTCGGCGGTGTGGGAGCTGCACCAGGCCGACCCGAGAATGGGGCCGCGCGCCCTGTACCGCGCCGGCATCCGCATCGGCCGCGACCACATCGCCTCCGTGGTGAACACGCTGGTGCTCGCGTACGCGGGCGCGGCCCTCCCCCTGCTGCTGCTCTTCTCGATCGCGCAGAGCAGCGTGGGGACGGTCGCCAACAGCGAGCTGGTCGCGGAAGAGATCGTGCGGACTCTGGTGGGTTCGATCGGGCTGGTCGCCTCGGTGCCGGTGACCACCGCGCTGGCGGCCCTGGTCGTCTCGGCCGACCGGCCCGGGGGCGTGCCGGCGACGGCGGCACGCGGCGGCGGACGGGGCCGTCGGCGCAAGAAGTAGGCCGCCCCCCGCGCCCGGCCCGGTGAGCCGTACGGGGCCCGGGCCGGCCGGGTGAGCCGTACAGGTGCCCGGCCGGCCGGTGACGGTACGGGGCCCGGACAGGCCCCGTCGGCGTCAGCCACCCCGTAGGCGTCAGCCGGCGTTCTCCTCGGCGAGGATCCGGCCGAGCGCCTCTTCCAAGTGCTCCTCGAAGTCACCGAGCGTGCGCTCCTGGCCCAGCGGCACCAGTTTGTCGGTGCGGTCGAGGAAGGCCACCAGGGGCGGCGCGCTGGACCGGAACAGCGCACGGTCGGCACCGACCTGGAGCCGGATGCTGACGTCCGACAGATCCTCGAGGCCGGTGGGGGAGATGTGCACATCGCCGTCACCGCTCGGTCCATTGATGCCGTCCAACAGCAACTCTCTGCCGAAAGCCCAGGTCACAGGCGCGTCGCCGGGGAGATGGAACGTCATCCGGACCGCGAACGGGTCTCTCGTCTCGTACCCCAGCTCAACCGGAATCCTGAAGGACAGCTCCTCGGAGACGACGAAGCTCATCAGGACCTCGGCCTGAACCGACTCGCGCATCATGTACCCCGCAATGGAAGAAGCAGTGGTGAACAACGGCTGATGAAGATCGGTGAGGAAAGCGGCTGGAAAATCGGCCAGTAATGATCCGTACTGACCTCTTGACGTAATCGTCCTGTACGCACTACAGGATCACAAGGAGTGAGTTTTCAGATACTGATAGAGAACGCAAGCGAGTTGAAGAGCTGCCCCACCTCCCGACGCAGCCGGTCGACTGCGGGCAGCAACCGTTGCTCCTGGTGAGAGGGTAGGGAAACAGCCATGGTCGCTGCGGCGGAACCCGCCGTGATGGGGATGGCCGCACACACCGTGCCCAGCGCGTACTCCTGGCGTTCGACGAAGGGCTGCGTGCGTTCGGTGGTCCTCAGCCTCGCCAGCAGCGCCCGCCCGTCACGGACGGTGTACGGGGTGATCGGCCGGACGGGGTGGCGGTCCAGGTGGTCACGGCGGGCCGGATCGTCGAGCTGGCTCAGCAGGCACTGGCCGATCGCGTGGGCGTGACCCGTCTCGCGGAAGTCGGCCCACTCGTCGACGGCGGGGGCCGTGGGGGTGTCGGAGACCGAGATGAGCTCGATCTCACCGTCGCGGTACACCGCGAAGTACACCGGGACACCGATCGCGTCGCGCCAGTGCGCGAGCGAGCTCTCGATCTTGCTGCGACGATTCTGCAGAGCTTCGTCCCGCGCCAGCCGCCCTACCGCGTCACCGAGGACGAACACTCCTTGCACGCGACGCAGATAACCCTCGTACGTGAGCGTGCGCAGCAGGTGGTACGCGGTGGGCAGCGGCAGCCCCGCCTCACGCGCCAGCTGCTTGGCGGGGGCCCCGTCGGCATGGGAGCCCACGGCTTCCAGCAACCTCAGCGCCCGCTGCACGGAGGCGATCAGGGTGGAGGGAGGGGCAGGGGTTTGAGCAGGGGTACGGGAATGCGGTGCCGTGGCCAAAGGTCACCCCCAGGCGTTTCGCCCCGTTCAGTCGTACAAACCGCTGGCGGGGCGCCAGAAAACCCCTTGATTCCAAGGGCAGCGGAGACTGGCCACTCTAATGGCAGCCTCCGTTCGGGGTGAGGTTTCGCCGGGACCGTTCCCCCGCGCGGGCTAACGACCGGGTACTCGGCCGGGCAGGCGGACGAGGTCTTCGTACGCCTGTCTCAGCAAGGGCTCAGGGACGGCGTCACCAGTCCCCGCGGGACGACGAGGAGGACATGAACTTCCGCACGACGTAGATCAGCCCACCGACGAGCACGGCGAACACGAGCACCTTGAACAGCAGCCCGATCAGCACGCTGATGACCGTACCGATCAGACCGCCGAACACCACCAGGGCGATGACGGGTATGGCGATCCACTTGACCCACCAGGGCATCCCCGTGAGAACGTTCCGAACCGCCGCCATTGTCCCAACCTCATCTCTGGTGCCACGCTCTACCGTTGGACACCTTCGATGCTAGGTGCCGGGGGCTTGGCGCGGGCGCTCCCCAGCCCCCGCTCTCCCCTGATCCTCCCCCTAGGGAACCCCGGCCCCGCCGGGCGCCGCCGGTCAGCTCTCCGGCGGAGAGAAGACCACCATCACACGCAGGTCCTCGGTGATGTGGTGGAACTTGTGCGGCACGCCGGCCGGCACATAGACCACGCTGCCCCGTCCCACCTGTGTCGTCTCCGCCCCCACCGTGATCGACGCGCGCCCGCTGACGACGAAGTACACCTCGTCCTCCTTGTGCGGCTGCTGAGGGTCGAGCTGCCCCGCGTCGAGCGCGTACAGACCCACCGACATGTTCCGCTCTCGGAGGAACTGCAGATACGCGCCGTCGTTGGCGGCGCGTTCCGCCTCCAGCTCGTCCAGTCGGAATGCCTTCATCGCCCGTCCGCCCCTGCGCTTGGTCCGATCATGTCTGCCACGATCAGACACATGATGAATTTCCTAGTCAAGACGATCGCGAACGCGGCCGCTCTGGCCGTGGCGATCTGGTTGCTCGCCGACATCACCCTGACAGGCGACAGCACCGGCAAGAAGACGCTGTCGCTGGTCCTGGTCGCCCTGGTCTTCGGCATCGTGAACGCCCTCGTCAAGCCGGTCGTGAAGCTTCTCACGCTGCCGCTGTTCATCCTCACGCTCGGCCTGTTCACGCTGATCGTCAACGCGCTGATGCTGTTGCTCACCTCATGGCTGGCCGACGAGCTCGGCCTGAACTTCCACGTGGAGGGCTTCTGGACCGCCGTACTCGGCGGCCTGATCATTTCCGTGGTGTCGTGGGCCATGAACATGGTCCTCCCCGAGGGAAAGGACTGAAGCCGGTGCGCCCGGTGCGCCCGGTAAGTCCAGTGGGCCCGGCCCCGTCAGTCCGGTCGGTCCGGTCAGTCCGGTGCGCTCGGCGCGTTCTGTGCGTTCGGTGAGCACCGCCTGCCGCGTCTGCTTCGCCGGCACCGGCAGCAGCGAAGATGGTGGAGGCGGCGAGCGCTGGACTGCTCGCCGCCGTACGGCGGAGCTTTGAGGAGCGTGTGGCATGACGTGGGGCGACGGAACCAGGGCGGTACGGGCCGGGCTGCCCGAGCCGAAGGCGTACGAACCGACCCTCCCGGGGCCGGTGTTCGCCGCCCACTACCACCTGCCCGGCGAGCCGACCGGACCGTACACGTACGGACGGGACGAGAACCCGACCTGGACGCATCTGGAACGGGCCATCGGCGAGCTGGAGGCACCGGGCGAGCAGGGTGTCGAGACGGTCGTCTTCGCGTCCGGGATGGCCGCCATCTCCGCCGTCCTGTTCTCACAGCTCACGGCCGGCGACACGGTTGTCCTGCCGGCCGACGGATACCAGGCGCTGGCGCTGGTCCGCGAGCAGCTGTCGGCGTACGGGATCGAGGTGCGCACCGCACCGACCGGTGGTGACGCGCAGCTGTCGGTGCTGGACGGGGCACGGCTGCTGTGGATCGAGACGCCGTCGAACCCGGGGCTGGACGTCTGCGACATCCGGCGTCTGGTGGCCGCCGCCCGCGCGGAAGGCGCGCTCGTCGCGATCGACAACACGCTCGCCACACCCCTGGGGCAGCGCCCCCTGGAGCTGGGCGCTGACTTCTCCGTGGCCAGCGACACCAAGGGGCTGACCGGGCACGGAGACATCCTGCTCGGTCACGTGACCTGCCGCGATGCGTCGCTGGCCGGGTCCGTACGGCGCTGGCGCAAGATCGCCGGGGCGATTCCGGGTCCGATGGAGGCCTGGCTGGCCCACCGGTCCCTGGCCACGCTCCAGCTGCGCGTCGACCGGCAGTGCGCCACCGCGCTCGCACTCGCCGAGGCGCTCTCGGCGCGCGAGGACGTGTCAGGGCTGCGGTATCCCGGGCTGTCGGGCGACCCGTCGCACAAGGTGGCGGCCGGGCAGATGCGGCGTTTCGGTTCGGTCGTCTCCTTCGTCCTGCCCGACCGGGAGCGGGCGGAGCGCTTCCTGGGCGCGCTGCGGCTGGTGGACGACGCGACCAGCTTCGGCGGCGTGCGCTCCACGGCCGAGCGGCGCGGCCGGTGGGGCGGAGACGCCGTGCCCGAGGGGTTCATCCGCTTCTCGGTCGGGGCGGAGGACGCCGAGGACCTGGTGGCGGACGTGCTGCGCGCGCTGGATGACGCGCGCTGAGCACACACCGCGTACGACGAACGGACGGTCCGAGCCTCCCCCCTCATGGCTCGGACCGTCCGCGCTTTTCAGCGGTTGACCGCGTGAACAAGGCTAGTTGACTCTGTGTCATTGTCCAATCACGGTAGCGACAGCTCCCTATCGACTTATTTATAGTTGGACGGTCGGCCCTGAGGCACCGTCAACCGGACGTGGTCGGGGGTGGGGAGGGGGGAGGCGCATGGATCTGGCGTTGCTGCGTACGTTCGTCACGGTGCACCGGGCCGGTTCCTTCACCCGCGCGGCCGCCCTCCTGGGCCTCTCCCAACCGGCCGTGACCAGCCAGATCCGTACACTGGAACGTCAGTTGGGCCGCCCGCTCTTCCTGCGCCGAGCCCGTGGTGTCACTCCCACCACCATCGGAGACGAGCTCGCCCAGCGCGCGGCACCCCACCTGGACGCGCTCGTCGAGATCGTCGAGACCGGCCTCGACACCGAATCGGGGATACGCACCCTCCACCTGGCCGGTCCGCCCGAGTTCACCTCCGTGCGCGCCCTGCCCGCCCTCACCCGCCTGGTCGCCCAGGGGCTCGCGGTGCGCACGTCGCTGGTCTCCGCCGCCGAGGAGCTCCTGGACGGGCTGGCCGCCGGCCACCACGACCTCGCCATCACCACCGCCCGTCCCCGCGGCGGGCTGCTCACCGCGACGCCGCTCTGCGACGAGGAACACGTCCTGGTCGCCGCCCCGCGCTGGGCCGCCCGGCTGGCGCCCGGTGTCCTGCTGCGCAAGGGCGCCGTCGTGCTGGAGCAGCTGCCGGTGGTCGAGGTGCACGAGTCGCTGCCGTTCGTCGCGCGCTACTGGGCGGCCGTCTTCGAGTCGAAACCGGCTGCCGCGGCCACCGTCGTCGCGCCGGACCTGCGCGCCGTCCTGGAGTCGGCCGCCTCCGGCGCCGGGCTCGCCGTACTGCCCCGTTACCTGTGTGAGGACGCCCTGGCCGACGGCCGGCTGGTGGCCCTGCTGGACCCGCCGGTACCGCCGCTGCGCACCTATTTCATGGTCGTGCGCACCGGCACGCTGTCCCTGCCGCACATCGCGCGGGCGCACGAGTCGCTGCTGCGCGCCGCGACCGACTGGTGACAACGCGTCGGTGGCGTGTCCCGAGGGTTTCAGAAGGTGCCCCACGGGCCATTTTCAAGCCATGACCGAACGTCCAGTGGTCAAGCGCACCGCACGTGCCGTCCTGCTCGACGGCGACGATCTCATCCTGATCAAGCGGACGAAGCCCGGCATGGATCCGTACTGGCTCACACCGGGCGGCGGGGTCGAGCCCGACGACGCCACGGTGGTCGACGCACTCCACCGGGAGGTCCACGAGGAACTGGGCGCCAAGATCGTCGATGTGGTGCCGTGCTTCGTCGACACCGTCGAGCACATCGAGGACGGCGGCGTCTCGGGCGTGAAGGTGCAGCACTTCTTCGTCTGCCGGCTGGAGTCCATGGACCCCGCGCAGCGGCACGGGCCGGAGGTGGACGAACCGCTCGGCGAGTACGAGATCGTCCGGGTGCCCTTCAGCCGGGTGGGTATCGCCGCGGTGCACCTCGTCCCCCTGTCGCTGCGGCACTACCTGGACGGCAACATCGAGGGCGTGCGGGCGATGCACGCCCCCGACCTGGGCTAGTCGGCCGCCGCCACGAGCTCCTCCAGCGAGTCGTGGCGGATCCGCTCGTAGGGCATGCCGGCGCCCCGCAGCGCGTCGACCCCGCTGCGGATCATGCCGACCGGGCCCGAGAGGTAGGCGTCGTACTCGTTCCAGGGCCCGTACTCGCGCACCATCTCCGACAGCTGCGTCCTGCTGTCGATGATCGCGCGCACCTCCAGCCACGGGTGCGACTGCTGGAGCCGCAGCATGGTGTCGATGTCGTACAGGTCGTGATCGGTCCGGGCGCCGTAGAAGACCTCGACCGGACGTCGCGCACCGTGCTCGGCGACGTCCTCGACCAGTGCCTTGATGGGCGCGATACCGGTGCCTCCGCCCACGCAGAGCAGCCCGTTGTCGGTGGTGTGGTCGACGGTCATCGACCCGGCGGGCGGTCCCAGCCGCAGCACGTCGCCGGGGCGGGCGTGGTGGACCAGGGCGTTGGACACCCAGCCGGCCGGGACGGCTTTGACGTGGAAGGACAGCAGACCGTCGGAGCGAGGTGCGGAGGCGAAGGAGTAGTGCCGCCAGATCCTCGGCCACCACGGGGTCTCGAGGCTCGTGTACTGCCCGGCCAGGAAGGGGTAGGGCTGGTCGGGGCGGACCGTGACGACCGCGATGTCGGGCGTCCTCAGGTCGTGCGACACCACCTCGGCGTGCCACCAGGCCGGCGCGTGGCGTTCGTTCTCGGCAGCCGCGTCGATCATGATCTGGGAGATCGTGGTGTACGTCCGGACCCAGGCGGCTTCGGTCTCCTCGTCCCACGTCGTCGTCGCGTACCGGCTCAGCGCCCCGATGAGCGCCTCACCGACGGCCGGGTAGTGCGAGGCGTCGGTGCCGTACTTGCGGTGGCCGCGTCCGAGGTGCTGAAGGTACTCGGTGAGCACCTCGCCGTTGTCCATGTGCTCGGCCGCAGTCAGCAGCGCCTTGAGCAGCCGGTCGCGCTGGGAGTCCATCGCCGCGGGGAACAGTGCGCGCAGCTCGGGGTTGCGGGTGAAGAGAAGGGCGTAGAAGTACGAGGTGACCTTGTCCGCCACGGGCTCGATCTCGCCGAGCGTCCGCCGGACCCGTACCGCGTCGGGCGACCCGGGCTCGGCGGCCACGGCACCGGCAGGCGGGTGAGCGGCGGCTGCGGCGGGTGCCGGGCGGGCGGCTGCGGCGGGCGGGGGTGCGGCGGGCGCGGGAGCGGGAGCGGGCTCCCGGTCGGTGGTGGGCTCCCGGTGGAGGGTGGGCTCTCGGTGGAGGGTGCTGCCCCGCTCCGCCGGGTGGGCCGGTTGGGCTCTGTCCGGACGTCGGGGCCCGTCCTCATGACCGGCGAGCACGTCGTACGGGGCGGTCTTCGCGCCGGCCCCGTGGGACGCGTCGGCCGGGGCGCTCTGGGGCGCGGGGGACGGGGGACGGTCGGCGGGGCGCTCGTGCGCCGTACGCCCGGTCCCGTCGGGCCACGGCACGGTCGGCGGCGTCGGAGTCGCCGTTTCGGGCGCTCGGGACGCCGAGGCCCCCTGGGGATCGGCCGTACGCGCCGCTCCAGCGGCGCCGACCATGCGTATGGAGGTGAGCGGCCGACGCTGGCCGGCTATGCGTTCCTGGCGTCCGCCCGGGGCCTCTCCGGCGCCCGCCTCACGCTCCGCCCGCTCTTCGGCACGGGCAGCCTCGGGTTCGGCGGGCCGGTCGGTGACCGGCCTGCGCGGTGTGAACCAGCCACCCCCTCCGCCGCTGCCGCCGGAAGTGCCGTTATCGGCCGACATGGTGGTCGGAGCGTCCATACAGTGCCTCGCCTCGAACATATCTCGGTCGGTCTATGCACTTCCGTCGACCGGAAGGTGCCTCAATACGCCGCTTTCGGCTCGTATTCGCTGCCCGCCGCCGCCCACAGTAACCCTCGGCCGCGCCAATCATCGGAACGGGTGCCACTGGACCTGACGTCGACAGCGGTTGCTGTGGTCGCAGCATGGCAGGAGTTGCCGGCTCGTCAGAGGGAGAGCGGAAAGCCCGGATTTCGTCCCCAGTTTTCGTTAGGCTGCGTTACCACCGTCTCCGGTGACTAACGACTACGTCGTACCAGTTCATAGCCTTCGCGGAGATCGCCCCCCGTATAAATCTGCCTGACAAGCCCGGACAGATGGTGGTCCGCGTTGATCGGCACCACTACCGGGACTGTCACGAAGATCTCCGCGTCGGACATGGAAGCACCGTATGCAACACCCTCGTCCAGTTCCACCCCCATCTCTGCACAGAGCCGATTCGCGATCTTCACTTTCGCCGCCACGTCCAGAACGCCCTCAAGGTTGACCGCTCCGGTGTCGCCCGACGAAGAAATCAGGCGGCTCGGACCTCGGTCCCTGGCCGGTAACGCGAACTCTCCTGCCGACAGGCGCCAGGACGCGCACAAGCGCAGCCGTCGGAGCTCAACAGTCCGAGCGCTCAGCCGGAGCCGACAGAAGGCCTCCACGGCGCGGTGCGGACGAATCCGTGTTTCACGTGAAACAAGTGCCCGTCGGGCTCGGCAGCCCGTCACACGCTTCCCACCAGATGTGACTGTCCGCCTCCTCCTTCATCGCCATCGGCGACCCATTAATCTGCGGCCATGAACGATCTTGAGATCAGGCCCGCTGCCCCTGCCGACATCCCCGCGATCGTGGCCATGCTGGCGGACGACCCCTTGGGTGCGCAGCGCGAATCGCCCGACGACCTCGCTCCGTACACGGCCGCATTCGAGCGGCTGGTCGGCGACCCTCACCAGCACCTGGTTGTCGCCGTGCGCGCGGAGCGGGTCGTCGGGACGCTACAGCTCACGATCATTCCCGGGCTGTCGCGGCGCGGTGCGACCCGGTCGATCGTCGAAGGGGTCCGCGTCCGCGCCGACGAACGGGGTAGCGGCCTCGGCACGTGGCTCATCGAATGGGCAATCGCGGAGTCGCGGCGTCAGCGATGCCAAATGGTCCAGCTGACCTCCGATGCCACGCGCACCGACGCTCACCGCTTCTACGAGCGGCTCGGCTTCGAGGCCTCCCACGTAGGCTTCAAGATGTCGTTGTGATGTCTGCGGCTGCCCCGGCCGGGACGCTTCCGCAAGGCGTTTCACGTGAAACATGTCGGCATCAAATCCCCCGCCACCCGTCCTCGTCGACACCGCCCGGCACCGCGTCCGCGGACTCGTACGGCTCGCGCGTGAACACGAATGACCCGAGGTCCAGGTGGCTCACCGATCCGTCCTCTCGCCGCACTACCCGCAGGGTCTCCCCCGTGTAGTAACCGTCCAGACCGGTCCAGGTGCCGTCCTCCTCCACCCGGAAGCGCGAGGCGCGCCCCTGTCCCCGCAGGGGGCTCAGCTCCACGCCTCCGTCCTCGACAGCCCGCAGGTCGTAGGGGTACGTGCCCCAGTACCACGGTCCGGTCAGCTCCAGCAGTGCCGGATCGACCTCGGGCAGCGGCCGCCAGGGCTCAGGAATCCTTGGTTCGGCGTCGGCCACGATCCGGACGAGGTCGGCGGCGACCACACCGGGCGCCGGCCCGGAGGTGGCATTGGCCAGGACAACCGCTGTGATTCCGTCCTCCACACCCACCCACAGCCCGGCGAGGAACCCCGGCAAGGACCCGGAGTGCCCCACCAGGGTCCGTCCGCCCCGGCGAACCAACTGCAGCCCGAGCCCATAACCGCTGTCCCAGTCACCGGCCTCCGGGGGTACGGCAGGGGTACGCATCTCCCGAAGCGTCTGGACGCTCAACACCCGCTCGTCACCCTCGGCGAGGAAAAGCCCGAACCGGCTCAAGTCCGATGCGGTCGACCAGAGTTGACCCGCCGACGCCATCAGCCCCAGATCCTCGGCCGGTTCGGGAAGCATCACATCCGCCCATGGGTGCACCGCCCAGCCCCGGGCATGCGGCGTGACAGGCTGGGTCGTCGTACGGGTCAGCCCCAGGGGCTCGAGGATCTCCGCCTTCAGCGCCTGCTCCCAGGGCACTCCGCGCACCGCCTCGATCAGCGCACCCAACAGGGTGTACCCGGTGTTGGAGTAGTGATGGCGGCGGCCCGCCGGGTGCAGCAACGGCCGCTCGCCGAGCACGTCGGCGAGTTCCGGACGCAGCGATCCCGGCGTACGTTCCCACCAGGGCGCCGGCGACTCGGCGGCCAGCCCGGCGGTGTGTCCCAGAAGTTGAGCGATCGTCACCTCACCGACGCCCGTCGCGGGAAGGTGCTTCTCCAGCGGATCGTTCAGGTCGAGGAGGCCCTCGTCCCGCAGTCTCATCACCAGGACGGCCGTGAACGGCTTGGTGATGGAGCCGATCCGGTACTGCGTATCGGCGTCCGGGGCCTGCCCGTCGACGCAACTGCGCCCGCCCTCCCACATCAGCCTGCCGTCTCTGGCGACAGCGGCGACGAGCGAGGGTGTCCGGCCTTCCGTCTGCGCGGTGGCCACCCGGTGCAGCAAGGCGCGCTCGGTGCTGGGGAGAAGTGTTTCGAAGGATGACGTCATACCCCAGATGTATCCGCCGGGAAGCGGCACCGTCGACCGTATTGATCCACCACGGGCGCCGCCACCGCCCGGCCCGGCCCTGCGCCGGCAATGTAGCCGTACGACGGGTCGCGTGGTGGCCTACTGCTCCGCACACCAAGCCGACCGGCATGACCAACGTCGCAAAACTGCCCTGGTCCACGGAACGGATCACCACCGGCTGTGTCGGCGAGGAGATCTCCAGCAGGACGTCCGGTCCCACCGCGGCATCCAGCGCCCCCAGGAGCACATCCGGGTCGAACGCGATGCGCAGCGGCGGACTCCTGCAGATGGCGCGCAGCGTGGTGCTCTCTCCGCTCGGGGGCCGGTGATCACCAGCCGTTGGTCCCCCGTACGAAGAGTGAAGACCGGCCGGCCGCAGTCGCCCGCCACCGCTTCGCTTAGGTCGCTCCGTCCGGTGATGATGCGGTGCGCGGCCCGGGGCAGGCCGTCCATGACCGACCCGACCTCCCACGACTCACCCCCTGCGGGGCGACCACCCCGGCCTCGATGAGAGTCGCACCAGGCGCGTGGCCGTACGGGAGGAGCAAGGGGCGTCACTCAATGAAGTGACGCCCTTCATGGGTAATTCTCCATCCCGTGCCAGAACTGCCGCCGCCATGACATTTCGGCGGAGAAACGGAACGGAACCAGAGGACCTGCAACCAGTCGGCGTCAGGTCTGGGCCATGTCGACGAAGCGAGAGTAGTGGCCCTGGAAGGCCACGGTGATGGTCGCCGTCGGGCCGTTACGGTGCTTTGCCACGATCAGGTCCGCCTCACCCGCTCGGGGTGACTCCTTCTCGTACGCGTCCTCCCGGTGCAGCAGGATGACCATGTCCGCGTCCTGCTCGATGGAGCCGGACTCACGAAGGTCCGAGACCATCGGTTTCTTGTCCGTCCGCTGCTCGGGGCCACGGTTCAGCTGCGACAGGGCGATCACCGGAACTTCCAGCTCCTTGGCCAGCAGCTTCAGGTTTCGCGACATGTCCGACACCTCCTGCTGTCGGCTCTCGGCCCGCTTGGAGCCGCCGGACTGCATCAGCTGGAGGTAGTCGATGACGACCAGTTTGAGGTTGTTGCGCTGCTTGAGCCGACGGCACTTGGCCCGGATCTCCATCATCGACAGGTTAGGGGAGTCGTCGATGTAGAGCGGCGCCTGTGACACGTCCGGCATACGGCGGGCCAGCCGCGTCCAGTCCTCGTCCGTCATCGTGCCCGACCGCATGTGGTGCAGGGCCACGCGGGCCTCCGCCGACAGCAGGCGCATCGCGATCTCGTTGCGCCCCATCTCCAGGGAGAAAATGACGCTCGGCAGGTTGTTCTTGATCGATGCCGCGCGCGCGAAGTCCAGGGCCAGCGTCGACTTACCCATGGCGGGACGGGCGGCGATGACAATCATCTGGCCGGGGTGCAGGCCGTTCGTCAGCGAGTCGAAGTCCGTGAAGCCCGTCGGCACGCCGGTCATCTCACCGCTGCGCGAGCCGATCGCCTCGATCTCGTCGAGAGCGCCCTCCATGATGTCGCCGAGCGGCAGGTAGTCCTCGCTCGTGCGCTGCTCGGTGACCGCGTAGATCTCCGCCTGGGCCGAGTTGACGATCTCGTCGACGTCGCCGTCGGCCGCGTACCCCATCTGCGTGATCTTGGTGCCGGCCTGGACGAGCCGCCGGAGGACCGCCCGCTCGTGGACGATCTCCGCGTAGTAGGAGGCGTTCGCCGCGGTCGGCACCGACTGGACGAGGGTGTGCAGGTAGGAGGCGCCGCCCACCCGGTTGATCTCTCCGCGCTTGGTCAGCTCGGCGCCCACCGTGATGGGGTCGGCCGGCTCTCCCTTGGCGTAGAGGTCGAGGATCGCGGTGTAAACCGTCTCGTGGGCCGGCTTGTAGAAGTCATGGCCCTTGATGATCTCCACGACGTCCGCGATCGCGTCCTTGGAGAGCAGCATGCCGCCGAGCACGGACTGCTCGGCGTCGAGGTCCTGCGGCGGCACCCGCTCGAAGCCGCCGGCACCGCTGTCCCAGGGACCGCTGTCGCTTCCCCGCTCGTGCTGCTCGTCGCGCCCCATGCCGCGGCCGCGACTGTCACTCCCGCGCTGGCGAGTGACGGGCAGACGGTCACTGGGACCGGTATCGGCCCAGGGGTCGTCCAAGGGCTCGGGGATGCTCACCGGCCCACCTCCTCCCGTCCGCTCCGCGGACCTCGCCGTGCCACTCTTTCTACGGCACGACACTGACAAAGCGAGAGGCTCAACTCCGCTTCTGGCGCGTCGAGCGCCGGACCACGGTAGGCCCGCGGGCACCGTCAGCCAATCTGGTTATCCACAGGGCCTGTGGGTGAAGACCCAGATGCTGTGGAGAACCCCGCAGAACCTGTGCACGGACCGGGGGACAGCCGTGTGGACAAACTCATAGCCGTACCACCAAGACGCCATTGACCTGCGATTTCTCCATCCACCGGCTGTGGGGGAGAAAAACTTTTCCCACCGGACCAAGATCAGAACAAACGGCGCACACCAGAGCCGCCAACTCGGTGATAGGTAAGGATCACATTACCCTTGCATCTGTTACCTGTGGAAGATTAGATTGCCTGCATGACCCAGGCTCCCGTGCGATCCAAGAGCGACCGACGCCGGCATGACCGCGAGATCTTCACGCTCGCCGTCCCGGCCTTCGGAGCGCTCGTCGCGGAGCCGCTTTTCGTCATGGCTGACAGCGCCATCGTCGGCCACCTCGGCACCCCCCAGCTCGCGGGTCTCGGCATCGCGGCCGCCCTCCTGGCCACCGGGGTGAGCGTCTTCGTCTTCCTCGCGTACGCCACCACCGCTGCAGTCGCCCGTCGGGTGGGCGCCGGTGACCTGCCGTCGGCCATCCGCCAGGGTATGGACGGCATCTGGCTGGCGCTGCTCCTGGGTCTGGCCGTCATCGCCGTCATCCTCCCCACGGCACCCTGGCTGGTCGAGCTCTTCGGTGCCTCCGACACCGCAGCGACCTACGCCATCACCTATCTGCGCATCTCCAGCCTCGGCATACCGGCGATGCTGATCGTCCTCGCCGCCACCGGTGTGCTCCGCGGCCTCCAGGACACCAGGACGCCCCTGTACGTCGCCATCGCCGGCTTCACGGCCAACGCGGTGCTGAACGTGGTGCTGGTATACGGCGCCGGTCTCGGCATCGCCGGCTCCGCCTGGGGCACAGTGATCGCCCAGGTCGGTATGGCAGCGGTCTACCTCATCGTGGTCGTACGGGGAGCCCGGCTCCACGGCGCCTCCCTGCGCCCCGACGCTGCCGGTATACGGGCAAGCGCTCAGGCAGGCGCCCCGCTGCTGGTCCGTACCCTCTCACTGCGCGCGGTTTTGATGATCGCCACCGGCGTGGCCGCCCGGCTCGGTGACGCCGATGTCGCCGCCCACCAGATCATCCTCTCCCTGTGGAGTCTGATGGCCTTCGCCCTGGACGCCATCGCCGTCGCGGGACAGGCGATCATCGGGCGCTATCTGGGGGCCGGAGACGCCGATGGGGCACGGAGGGTCTGCCGACGCATGGTCGAGTGGGGCATCGCCTCCGGGCTGATGCTGGGCGCGCTGATCGTCCTGGCCCGTCCGCTCTTCATTCCTCTGTTCACCAGCGACCAGACCGTACGGGACACGCTCCTGCCGGCACTGCTCGTCGTGGCACTCTCACAACCGATCGCCGGAGTGGTCTTCGTCCTGGACGGTGTGCTGATGGGCGCCGGAGATGGGCGCTACCTGGCCGGCGCCATGGTGGTGACGCTCCTCGTCTTCGCGCCGGTCGCCCTTCTGGTGCCGGTGCTCGGTGGCGGGCTGACCGCCCTCTGGTGGGGGATGGGCCTGATGATGGCGGTCCGGATGGTGACGCTGTGGCTGCGCATGCGCTCCGGCCGGTGGGTGGTCACGGGTGCCACACGCTGATACCCGATGTCATGTTTCACGTGAAACACGACGAAAGACTCAGCGGGCAAGCAGGACGAGATGCAGGCACAGCAGAAGGACCGCACCCGGAGGTGCGGCCCTTCTGTTTGCTTCACGATCGCCGGGCGACCGCTAGCGGAGCGCTGAGCTCAGACTCAGGCGGCGACGATCTCGACGCCCAGCTTCGCGACGACCTCGGCGTGCAGACGCACGGAGACCTGGTGCGAACCAAGAGTCTTGATCGACGAGCCGAGCTCGACACGGCGCTTGTCGACCTCGGGACCACCCGCGGCCTTGATCGCCGCAGCGATGTCGGCCGGGGTCACGGAACCGAAGAGACGGCCGGCGTCGCCGGAGCGAACCGCCAGGCGCACCTTCGTGCCCTCGAGCTGAGCCTTGATCTCGTTGGCCTGCTCGATGGTCGCGATCTCGTGGATCTTACGGGCGCGGCGGATCTGCGCCACGTCCTTCTCGCCACCCTTGGTCCAGCGGATCGCGAAACCACGCGGGACCAGGTAGTTGCGAGCGTAGCCGTCCTTGACGTCGACGACGTCGCCGGCGGTGCCGAGGCCGGAGACCTCGTGCTTGAGGATGATCTTCATGTTTCGGTCACCCTCTCTTATCGCGCGGTGGACGTGTAGGGCAGCAGCGCCATCTCACGGCTGTTCTTCACGGCCGTGGCGACGTCACGCTGGTGCTGCGTGCAGTTGCCGGTAACGCGGCGGGCACGGATCTTGCCGCGGTCGGAAATGAACTTCCGCAGCATGTTCGTGTCCTTGTAGTCCACGTAAGCGGTCTTGTCCTTGCAGAATGCGCAGACCTTCTTCTTCGGCTTGCGCACAGGCGGCTTCGCCATGGTGTATCTCCTGTGTGATCAAGAAGTGGGGTACGAGCCTGACCCCTGAAGCCCTGGAAGGGCCTAGAAGGGGGGCTCGTCCGAGTAGCCGCCGCCGGAACCGCCGGAGCTTCCGCCCCAGCTGCCTCCGCCGCCTCCGCCGCCCTGCTGCTGGCCACCGGCCGGCGCGCTGGTCGCCCACGGGTCGTCGGCGGGAGCGCCGCCACCCTGCTGGCCACCACCCGGGGCACCGCCCCAGTTACCGCCGCCCTGCTGGCCGCCGCCGTAGCCGCCCTGGCCGCCGCGGCCGGTGGTCTTGGTGACCTTGGCCGTGGCGTTCTTGAGGCTGGGGCCGACTTCCTCGACGTCCAGCTCGTAGACCGTGCGCTTGACGCCCTCGCGGTCCTCGTACGACCGCTGCTTCAGCCGGCCCTGCACGACGACGCGCATGCCTCGCTGGAGCGACTCGGCGACGTTCTCCGCCGCCTGGCGCCAGACCGAGCAGGTGAGGAACAGGCTCTCGCCGTCCTTCCACTCGTTGGTCTGACGGTCGAAGGTGCGGGGGGTGGACGCGACGCGGAACTTCGCGACCGCCGCACCGGACGGGGTGAAGCGCAGCTCGGGGTCGTCGACAAGATTGCCGACGACCGTGATGACGGTCTCGCCTGCCATGGGGAACCTCTCGGCGGGATAGCTTCTGGCTGCTTGCTGCTGCTACTCGAACCCGATGACCTCTGAGCTAGATGCTCAGTGGGTCTCGGGACGGAGGACCTTGGTCCGGAGGACCGACTCGTTCAGGTTCATCTGGCGGTCGAGCTCCTTGACGACCGCAGGCTCGGCCTGCAGGTCGATGACCGAGTAGATGCCCTCGGGCTTCTTCTTGATCTCGTAAGCGAGACGACGACGGCCCCAGGTGTCGACCTTCTCGACCTTTCCGTTGCCCTCACGGACGACGGAGAGGAAGTTCTCGATCAGCGGGGAGACAGCGCGCTCCTCGAGATCGGGGTCGAGGATGACCATCACCTCGTAGTGACGCATGTGGAACCCACCTCCTTTGGACTCAGCGGCCACGGTCGTTCCGTGGCAGGAGGGTCGTGATGCGTGAGCAACGGTATCGGCCACCACTGACAATCGCCCTCATCGAGTGAGGGACCTGATCAGGACATGGACAGACACCGGTGCAGACCGTACAGAGTACCCGTACACCGGCTTCCGGTTGAAATCCGGTGGCCGGCGGACGCAATCTGTACACATCGGGTGCGTGCGGCGCTACGATGCGCCGCCTTCCGGCACAGCCAGGAGGTACCTCATGGCCCAGGCATTCCACCGTCACCCCACCTCGTCCCTGCTCGCCACGGACGGCAAGCCCCATCCGCTCCCGGACACGCTGATGGCGGTGACCCTGGTGCTGGGCGCCGTCGCCTTCATCACGGCCCAGTTCCACAGCCTCCACCTGATCAGCTCGTGGACGGGCCTGATCGGCGTCGTCACCGGCGCCTACGGCCAGTACGTCTCCGAGACGACACGTGAACGCACCCTGCTGATCATCGGCATGGGAGCCTCGGCGATCGGTTTCGGGCTCGGAATGGCGCACGGCGGCCTCTTCGGCGGAGTCCTGGGTTAGGCCCTCCCGGTGTACGGCAGTCGGGGCGCTCCTCGGTGCCAGTAGGCTTCGGCGCGAGAGCCGGAGCCCCTGAACCCATGGGGACACACCTGCCGAGGAGCGCCCCGCATGAGCCTGACCCTGAGGACCATCAGCCCAGAGCAGCATCTGGCGTACATCCAGACCCTGCCTGCGGCAAGTCACTGCCAGGTCCCCGCATGGGCTGATGTGAAGACCGAGTGGCGCTCGGAGAACCTGGGCTGGTTCGACAAGGACGGCCAGCTCGTCGGCGCTGGCCTCGTCCTGTACCGCCAGCTGCCGAAGATCAAGCGCTACCTCGCGTACCTGCCCGAGGGCCCGGTGATCAACTGGTACGCGCCCAACCTGGACGACTGGCTCCAGCCGATGCTCGCGCACCTGAAGAACCAGGGTGCCTTCTCGGTGAAGATGGGCCCGCCGGTCGTGATCCGCCGCTGGGACGCCGCCGCGATCAAGTCCGGCATCCAGGACCCGGACGTGAAGCGCCTGCGGGACGTCGAGGCCTCGCACATCGAGCCGCGTGCCTTCGAGGTGTCGGACCGGCTGCGCAAGATGGGCTGGCAGCAGGGCGAGGACGGCGGGGCCGGCTTCGGGGACGTACAGCCCCGCTATGTCTTCCAGGTGCCGCTGGCCAACCGTTCGCTCGACGACGTCCTCAAGGGCTTCAACCAGTTGTGGCGGCGCAACATCAAGAAGGCCGAGAAGGCCGGCGTCGAGGTCGTCCAGGGTGGGTACGAGGACCTCGCCGAGTGGCAGCGGCTGTACGAGATCACCGCCGTGCGCGACCGGTTCCGGCCCCGCCCCCTGTCGTACTTCCAGCGCATGTGGACCGTCCTCAACAACGAGGACCCCAACCGCATGCGGCTGTACTTCGCGCGTCACAACGGCGTGAACCTGTCGGCGGCGACCATGCTCGTGGTCGGCGGGCACGTCTGGTACTCCTACGGCGCCTCCGACAACATCGGCCGTGAGGTCCGGCCCTCGAACGCGATGCAGTGGCGGATGCTGCGTGACGCCTACGCGATGGGCGCCACCGTCTACGACCTCCGCGGCATCAGCGACTCGCTGGACGAGACGGACCACCTCTTCGGCCTGATCCAGTTCAAGGTGGGCACCGGTGGCGAGGCCGTCGAGTACATCGGCGAGTGGGACTTCCCGCTGAACAAGCTGCTCCACAAGGCGCTGGACATGTACATGTCCCGCCGCTGACGTTCCGTAGTCTCGTACACACCTCTGACACACCGCAGCCACAGAAAGGTTCCGGGCCGGCCATGGCGCTCTCCCTCTACGTCGACACCGCTCGCTGGCGGGCGCACCAGAAGTCCGTGATCGACCAGTTCCCGGGCCTGGTCCCGGTGTGCAAGGGCAACGGTTACGGCTTCGGTCACGAGCGGCTGTCCGAGGAGGCCTCCCGCTTCGGAGCCGACATGCTGGCGGTCGGCACGACCTACGAGGCGGCCCGCATCAAGGACTGGTTCGGCGGCGACCTGCTGGTCCTCACGCCGTTCCGGCGGGGCGAGGAACCGGTTCCGCTGCCGGACCGGGTGATCCGCTCGGTGTCGTCCGTGGACGGCGTCCACGCCCTCGTCGGCGCCCGGGTCGTCATCGAGTGCATGAGCTCGATGAGGCGGCACGGCATCGGCGAGCACGAGCTCGGCCTGCTGCACGCGGCCATAGAGGACGTACGCCTGGAGGGCTTCGCCCTGCACCTGCCGCTGGACCGTACGGACGGCACCGACGCCGTCGAGGAGGTCATCGGCTGGATGGACCGGCTGCGCGCGGCCCGCCTACCGCTGCACACCATGTTCGTCAGCCACCTCAGGGCCGAGGAGCAGGCCCGGCTCCAGCAGCAGTTCCCGCAGACCCGGTTCCGGGCACGGATCGGTACCCGCCTGTGGCTGGGCGACCACGAGGCGACGGAGTACCGGGGCGCGGTCCTGGACGTCACGCGCGTCACCAAGGGTGACCGCTTCGGCTACCGGCAGCAGAAGGCGGCGTCCGACGGCTGGCTGGTGGTCGTCGCCGGCGGCACGTCGCACGGGGTGGGCCT
Source organism: Streptomyces gobitricini (assembly GCF_039532985.1). Taxonomy (NCBI): domain Bacteria; kingdom Bacillati; phylum Actinomycetota; class Actinomycetes; order Kitasatosporales; family Streptomycetaceae; genus Streptomyces; species Streptomyces gobitricini. The sequence goes on from NZ_BAAASR010000008.1 coordinate 119,044, forward strand.
GGAGGCCCCGAAGGCGATGCACGGCGTGATGCCGCGCGCCAAGGGTGTGGCGCGGGCCGGTCTGGCCACGGTGAACCGCAACCTCTCGCCGTTCGTGTGGGCGGGCAAGCAGCGCTGGTTCGCCGAGCCGCCGCACATGCAGGTGTCGATCCTGTTCGTCCCGTCCGACGCCCAGGAGCCGAAGGTCGGTGACGAACTGGTCGCCCACCTGCGGCACACCACGACCCAGTTCGACCGCCTGGTCGAGCGGTAGGACTGCCGGGCGCGCCGGTCGGCACGGGCACCGCGGCGGTACCGCAGCGGCGCCCGGCGGCGTCCGACGGCCCGCCGGGGGCCGGCTCGGCGCCCGTCACTCCCGTACGACGCCCCACTCCACGCGCGGTCCCTGGACCGCGAGGGCGGCGTGCTGCGGCGGGTGCGCGGCCCTGCCCAGGACGAAGACGTCCTCGGCGCGGTCCAGGACGCCTCCCGACGGGTCGTCCGTCCCGTCGCGCCGTACCCCGTCCCGCTCGGGCATCAGGATGTCCCGCACCACCATGGCGCAGAGGAACAGCGTCCCGGCCAGGTGCAGGACGATCGCGAACTGGTAGCCCTCCGTCGGCAACCCCTGCTTGTTGCCGCTCGTCGTGTACGCCAGGTACATCCAGATACCGAGGAAGTACATGACCTCGCAGGCCTGCCAGACGAGGAAGTCGCGCCAGCGGGGGCGGGCCAGGGCCGCGAGGGGGATCAGCCACAGCACGTACTGCGGTGAGTAGACCTTGTTGGTCAGGATGAACGCGGCGACCACCAGGAAGGCCAGCTGGGCGAAGCGGGGGCGGCGCGGCGCGGTCAGCGTCAGGGCGGCGATCCCCAGGCAGGCCAGCGCCATCAGCAGGCTCGCGTACGTGTTGACGGCGTCCGGCGTGATGTTCGCGCCGGTGCGCTGGGTGATGATCAACCAGAAGGATCCGAAGTCGATGCCCCGGTCGTGGCTGAAGGAGTAGAACTTCTTCCAGCCCTCGGGCGCCAACAGCATCACCGGCACATTCACCGCGAGCCACGAACCGGCCGTGCCGAGCACGGCCAGCCCGAACTCCCGCCACTTCCAGGCCCGCCAGCACAACAGCAGCAGCGGCCCGAGGAGCAGGAACGGGTAGAACTTCGCGGCCGTGGCCAGGCCGAGCAGGACACCGAAGGCCAGCGCCCGGCCCCGGGACCACATCAGCATGGCGGCGGCGGTGAGCGCCAGGGCGAGCAGGTCCCAGTTGATGGTGGCGGTCAACGCGAAGGCGGGCGCCAGAGCGACCAGCAGGGCGTCCCAGGGCCGCCTGCGGTGCGTGCGGGCGACGCAGACGGCGATGACGGCCGTGCAGACCATCAGCATGCCCGCGTTGACCATCCAGTACATCTGCTCGCGGTACTGCAGATCCCCGTCGAAGGGGAGCGTCAGCCAGGAGGCGACCTGCATGAACAGGCCGGTCAGCACCGGGTACTCGAGGTACTCCATGTCGCCGCCGAGGCGGTCGAAGTACGGGATGAGTCCGTCGGCGAAACCCCGCCCGATGAACAGGTGGGGGATGTCCGAGTAGCAGGCGTGGGTGTACTGCGAGCTGGTGCCACGGAACCAGGCCCAGTTGTAGCAGGGCAGCTTCTGGACCATACCGAGCGCGAACATCCCGATCGCGACGAGGGCGATCACGCGGACGGGCGTGAGCGCGCTGCCTCCGAGCCGCGCCCAGCGGCCGATGGGTCCGCCGATCAGCTCACTGCCGGCGGCTGCGACCTCGTCCCGCCGGGTCGGGGGCACGACGGGCTGGTCCTGGTGGGCGCTCGTCGTCTTGTGTGGGCTCGGCATGGGGACATCCTGCCGTACGGCGCTGTGGGCGGGCGCGGCCTGTGGACAACGGGCTGTGGACAACGGCGAGGGCCGCCGCGTCCGGTGTACGCACGCGCTGTACGTACCGGATGCGGCGCCCCTCGGCCCGCGCGCTCGCGGGCGGCGGTGGGGAACGCCGGGCGCTAGCCCTCCGTTCCGCCGAACC
>NZ_BAAASR010000009.1:0-38396 GCF_039532985.1 Streptomyces gobitricini
ATGAGCCTCGCCCGCACCGGCCTCGCCGCCGGCGCCAAACCCAAACGCCGCGCCACCAAGAAGACCGGTTCGGCCGCCTCGGGCGACACACTCGCCTCCCCGATGCAGGGCACGATCGTCAAGATCGCCGTCGAGGAGGGCCAGGAGGTCAAGGAGGGCGACCTCGTCGTCGTCCTGGAGGCGATGAAGATGGAACAACCCATCAACGCCCACCGCGCCGGCACGATCAAGGGTCTGTCGGCGGAGGTCGGCGCGTCGGTGACGTCCGGCGCCGCGATCTGCGAGATCAAGGACTGACGCACCGCACCACACAGGGGCCCGTCGGCAGCCGCCCGGCGGGCCCCTCGTCATGCGCACGATGGCATCCTGGAGACAGAGGCGGGGTTGCGAGGGAGGACGGCGCATGGCGACGAGTACGGCGGCGGGCGGCACGGCGGCGGACGGGGCGCCGGGTGCGCCGCGCCCCATGCGCGCCGACGCCCGCCGCAACTACGAGCGGCTGCTGCACGAAGCCCGGGCGGCGTTCGCGGAGCACGGCACCGACGCCTCGCTGGAGGACGTCGCGCGGCGCGCCGGGGTGGGGATCGGCACGCTCTACCGGCACTTCCCCAACCGGCACGCGCTGATGAACGCCGTCTTCCAGGACGCGCTCCACACCCTGCTGGAACGGTCGCACGACCTGGCCGGCTCGGAGCAGCCGTGCACGGCGCTCGTGGAGTGGCTGCGCGCCATCGTCACGCACGCGGGCGAGTACCGGGGCCTTGCCCGGGCGCTGATGTCGGCTTCGCACGACGCCAGTTCGGCCCTGTCACAGTGCAGCACGCCGATGCGCACGGCGGGCGAGCGGTTGCTGGTCCGCGCCCAGGACGCGGGTGCGGTACGGGCGGACGTGTCGATCGGCGACCTGATGCAGCTGACCAACGCGATCGCCCTGGCCGCCGAACAGTCCCCGGACGATCCGGAGCTGGCCGACCGCCTGCTGACGCTGACGCTGCGGGGCCTCAAGGCCTGACCGGCGGGGCGCGTCGGCAGGCCTCGCGGGCGGTCACCCGGCGCGGCGGCCCCGGAGAGGGCCGTCAGCGGCGCCGCAGATCCGCCACCCGTGCGCCGCGCTCCGGGGGCTGGCCGTCCCCCGACAGGGAAGCGCTGCGCAGCTGCGGACCACCCGGGTGGCGGCCGCGCTGGCCCGGCAGCGGAACGTCCCTGCGGCCCTGCCGGCCCGGTGGCGGTCCGCCCTCCGCGCCGGACGCGCCGGACGTGGCGCCGGCCACGGTGATCTGGACCCCCTGGTCGGCGAGCGCCTGGAGCTCGGTGCCCGCCCGGTCGTCGTGGACGGGCGGCTCGTCGGTGACCAGCCGGGTGATCAGGTCCGTCGGCACGGTCTGGAACATGGTGTCCGTACCGAGCTTGGTGTGGTCGGCCAGCACGACCACCTCCGCCGCCGCCTGCACCAGCGCCCGGTCGACGCTCGCGGACAGCATGTTGGACGTGGACAGGCCGCGCTCGGCGGTGAGCCCGCTCCCGGACAGGAACGCCCGCGAGACGCGCAGCCCCTGGAGGGACTGCTCGGCCCCGCTGCCCACCAGCGCGTAGTTGGAGCCGCGCAGGGTGCCGCCGGTCATGACGACCTCCACCCGGTTGGCGTGGGCCAGCGCCTGGGCGACGAGCAGGGAGTTGGTGACGACGGTCAGCCCGGGGACGCGGGCGAGCCGGCGGGCCAGCTCCTGCGTGGTGGTCCCCGCGCCGACCACGATGGCCTCGCCCTCTTCGACGAGGCCGGCGGCCACGTCGGCGATGGCCGTCTTCTCGGCGGTCGCGAGATGGGATTTCTGCGGGAAGCCGGACTCTCGCGTAAAACCGCCCGGCAGCACCGCACCGCCGTGCCGGCGGTCGAGGAGTCCTTCTGCCTCCAGCGCCCGCACGTCACGCCGTACGGTCACTTCGGAGGTCTGGACGACGCGGGCGAGCTCCCGGAGCGATACCGCCCCGTTGGCGCGCACCATTTCAAGGATCAACTGGCGACGTTCTGCAGCGAACACGAAACTGACAGTAACGCCAGCGACCGTTTCTTTGCAGCGGTATGCGCCTAATACGCGAAGTTGCGAACAGACGGACCCGCCAAGTGGTATAGGCGGGCCCGTCCGGGAACGTTCCTTGACTGATCGATGTCCCGACTTGCCGGGGGTTGCCGGGTGTTGTCCCTCCGCCGGGGGCGGACTACGCCTCGTCGGAGGCCTTCCGGTTGTGCAACTGTCGTGCCACCTCGGCGATCGAGCCCGACAGGGACGGGTACACGGTGAAGGCCTTTGCGATCTGTTCGACCGTCAGGTTGTTGTCGACCGCGATCGAGATCGGGTGGATCAGCTCGCTGGCGCGCGGCGCGACGACACAGCCGCCGACCACGATGCCCGTACCGGGACGGCAGAAGATCTTGACGAAGCCGTCCCGGATGCCCTGCATCTTGGCGCGCGGGTTGCGCAGCAGCGGGAGCTTCACGGAGCGCGCGTCGATCTTGCCCGCGTCGACGTCCGCCTGCGTGTAACCGACCGTGGCGATCTCGGGGTCGGTGAAGACGTTCGAGGAGACGGTCTTGAGGTTCAGCGGGGTCACCGCGTCGCCCAGGAAGTGGTACATGGCGATCCGGCCCTGCATCGCCGCGACCGACGCGAGCGCGAAGACGCCGGTGACGTCTCCGGCCGCGTACACGCCCGGCGCGGAGGTCCGCGACACCTTGTCGGTCCAGACGTGGCCCGACTCCTTGAGCCGTACGCCGGCCTCCTCCAGGCCCATCCCGGCGGTGTTCGGGATCGCGCCGACGGCCATCAGGCAGTGCGTGCCGGAGATGACCCGTCCGTCGGCGAGCGTCACCTCCACCCGGTCCCCGACGCGCTTGGCGGAGGCGGCGCGGGAGCGGGCCATGACGTTCATGCCACGGCGCCGGAAGACGTCCTCCAGGACGGCCGCCGCGTCCGGGTCCTCGCCGGGCAGCACGCGGTCACGGGACGAGACCAGGGTGACCCGGGAACCAAGCGCCTGGTAGGCACCGGCGAACTCGGCGCCGGTGACACCGGAGCCGACCACGATGAGCTCCTCGGGGAGCTCGTCCAGGTCGTAGACCTGGGTCCAGTTGAGGATGCGCTCGCCGTCCGGCAGGGCGTCGGGGATCTCGCGCGGGTGGCCACCGGTCGCGATCAGTACGGCGTCGGCGGTGAGCGTCTCCTCCGTACCGTCGGCGGCGGTCACGATCACCTGACGGGACCCGTCCGTCGCCTGGCGCCCGTCGAGCCGGCCCCGGCCGCGCAGCACCCGGGCGCCCGCACGCGTGACGGAGGCGGTGATGTCGTGCGACTGGGCGAGGGCGAGCCGCTTCACACGCCGGTTGACCTTGCCGAGGTCGACGCCGACGATCCGGGCGGCCTGCTCGATGTGGGGGGTGTCGTCCGCGACGATGATGCCGAGCTCCTCGTGGGAGGAGTCGAAGGTGGTCATCACCTCGGCCGTGGCGATCAGGGTCTTGGAGGGTACGCAGTCGGTCAGGACGGACGCTCCGCCGAGGCCGTCGGTGTCGACGACGGTCACCTCCGCGCCGAGCTGGGCGCCCACCAGGGCCGCCTCGTATCCGCCGGGTCCGCCACCGATGATCACGATCCGGGTCACAGGGGTTACGCCTCGCGCTCTCGTCCGGCAGGGGTGCAAGTACGTACCCCATTGTCCCGCACGGCTCCCGGTGCTTCCCGCCGGGGCCCTCCCTCGAGGAACAGCGCTCACCCCCGGCCCTCCCGTACCCTCGATCCCATGTCGCTCTACGCCGCGTACGCCGGCAACCTCGACGCGCGGCTGATGACCCGCCGCGCTCCGCATTCCCCGCTGCGCGGCACGGGCTGGCTCAACGGCTGGCGGCTGACGTTCGGCGGGGAGCAGATGGGCTGGGAGGGTGCCCTGGCCACGATCGTGGAGGCACCGCGCTCCCAGGTGTTCGTCGCCCTGTACGACATCGCGCCCATGGACGAGGACTCCATGGACCGCTGGGAGGGTGTCGGCCTGGACATCTACCGGCGCATGCGCCTGCGCGTGCACACCCTGGAGGGCGAGGAACCCGCCTGGGTGTACGTCCTCAACGGGTACGAGGGCGGCCTGCCGTCGGCACGCTACCTGGGCGAGATCGCGGACGCGGCGGAGTCGGCGGGCGCCCCGCACGACTACGTGATGGAGCTGCGCAAGCGACCCTGCTGAGGCTTCTTGTCGGAAACGACAAGACAACGATCCGAGGTCCGTGGGCATCGTCATCTACGCGCGTAGGCAACTTCGGGCTACGCTCTTGGGCGTACTGCTTTCTTCCGGGGCCGGCCCCCGGACCCCCGGTCCTCGTGAGCGGTCCGGGGCGACTGTTACTTCGCGAGGCGAGAGACTCTGTGAACGCAACTGCCACCCCGGACCACCTCCAGGGCGACCCCTACGCCGCCGCCGCCGACGCCGCCGCGCGCCTGCGCGAGCTGACCGGCGCCGAGACCCACGACGTCGCCCTGGTGATGGGCTCCGGCTGGGCGCCGGCCGTCGACGCGCTCGGCGCTCCGGACGCCGAGTTCCCGGTCACGGAGCTCCCCGGCTTCCCGCCCCCGGCCGTCGAGGGCCACGGCGGCAAGATCCGCTCGTACACCATCGGCGACAAGCGCGCGCTGGTCTTCCTGGGCCGTACGCACTTCTACGAGGGCCGGGGCGTCGCCGCCGTCGCCCACGGGGTGCGCACCGCCGTCGCCGCCGGATGCAAGACGGTCGTGCTGACCAACGGCTGCGGCGGCCTGCGCGAGGGCATGCGTCCCGGCCAGCCGGTGCTGATCAGCGACCACCTCAACCTGACGGGTGCCTCGCCGATCGTGGGCGCCAACTTCGTGGACCTCACCGACCTCTACTCGCCGCGCCTGCGCGCGCTGTGCAAGGAGGTCGACGAGACCCTCGAAGAGGGCGTGTACGTGCAGTTCCCCGGCCCGCACTACGAGACCCCGGCCGAGATCAACATGGTCCGCGTCCTCGGCGGCGACCTGGTCGGCATGTCGACCGTCCTGGAGGCCATCGCGGCCCGTGAGGCGGGCGCGGAGGTCCTCGGCATCTCCCTGGTCACCAACCTCGCGGCGGGGCTCTCCGGCGAGCCGCTGAACCACGAGGAGGTCCTCCAGGCAGGCCGCGACTCGGCCGCCCGCATGGGCGCGCTCCTGACGCGGGTGCTGGACCGCATCTGACCCACCCCCGGGGCCCGGCCCCGGACCCCGGCCCCCGCGGGCGCCGGCCCGTCGGCGGACCCGGGTTCCCCCCGGTGACCCGCCCGGGCACCGGTCGCCGTGGGGGCCGCTCCGTGGGGGTGTCCCCTTCCGGGGCCGGCCCGGGCACCCGACCCGACCCGCACCACCGGCGCGAGCCAGCCGCCCGGCACCGCGGGCCCCGGCGCCCGCGACCGGGCCCGTACCGGGCGCCCCGGGGCGCCCCGTACCCGGAAAGGGCCGGAAACCGGGACGGAGACGCTCCGCCGGGGTACGGCACGTACCGCAGACCACGGCACGTACCGCAGACCAGTCGTACGACATCCAGAGAGGCAGACACCGTGCAGCAGAACCTCATCGCGCAGGCGGAGGCGTGGCTCGCCGAGGACCCGGACCCCGAGACGCGCGACGAGCTCGCCGGGCTCGTCGAGGCACGGGACCTCGACGAGCTCGCCGCCCGGTTCAGCGGCACCCTCCAGTTCGGCACGGCCGGGCTCCGCGGCGAGCTGGGCGCCGGCCCCATGCGGATGAACCGGGCCGTGGTGATCCGGGCCGCCGCCGGTCTGGCCGCGTACCTCAAGGGCGAGGGCCACGCGGGGGGCCTCGTCGTGGTCGGCTACGACGCCCGCTACAAGTCGGCCGACTTCGCCCGCGACACCGCCGCCGTCATGGTCGGCGCGGGCCTGCGCGCCGCGGTCCTGCCGCGCCCGCTGCCGACGCCCGTCCTGGCCTACGCCATAAGGCACCTGGGCGCCGTCGCCGGCGTGGAGGTCACCGCCAGCCACAACCCGCCCCGTGACAACGGGTACAAGGTCTACCTGGGCGACGGCTCGCAGATCGTGCCCCCCGCCGACACCGGGATCGCCGCCGCGATCGCCGCGATCACGAGCCTGAACGACGTGCCCCGCGCCGAGGACGGCTGGGAGACGCTCGGGGACGAGGTCCTGGAGGCCTACCTGGAGCGTACGGACGCCGTCCTGAGCCCCGGGTCCCCCCGGACCGCGAACGTCGTCTACACGGCCATGCACGGCGTCGGCAAGGACGTGGTGCTCGCGGCCTGGGAGCGTGCCGGGTTCCCCGCTCCGGCGCTCGTGGCCGAGCAGGCCGAACCGGACCCCGCCTTCCCGACCGTCGCCTTCCCGAACCCCGAGGAGCCCGGGGCGATGGACCTGGCGTTCGCCAGGGCCCGCGAGGTGCGGCCGGACATCGTCATCGCCAACGACCCGGACGCCGACCGTTGTGCCGTCGCCGTCCCCCACCAGGGCGACTGGCGCATGCTGCGCGGCGACGAGGTCGGCGCGCTGCTCGCCGCCCACCTGGTCCGCAAGGGCGTCACCGGCACCTTCGCCGAGTCGATCGTGTCGTCGTCGCTGCTCGGCCGGATCGCCGGGGCGGCCGGCCTGCCGTACGAGGAGACGCTGACCGGCTTCAAGTGGATCGCCCGCGTGGAGGGCCTGGCCTACGGCTACGAGGAGGCGCTCGGCTACTGCGTCGACCCCGGTGGCGTACGCGACAAGGACGGCATCACGGCGGCGCTGCTCGTCGCCGAACTGGCCTCGGAACTGAAGGAGCGGGGCCGCACCCTCTCCGACCTGCTGGACGACCTCGCCGTCACGCACGGGCTGCACGCCACGGACCAGCTGTCCGTGCGCGTGGAGGACCTGGGCGTCATCGCGAACGCCATGCGCAGGCTGCGCGAGCAGCCGCCGGCCGCGCTCGCCGGGCTGACCGTGACGACCGCCGAGGACCTGACGAAGGGCACGGACAAGCTGCCGCCCACGGACGGTCTGCGCTACCACCTGGACGGCGCCTTCCGGGCCCGCGTCATCGTGCGCCCCAGCGGGACCGAGCCCAAGCTGAAGTGCTACCTGGAGGTCGTCGTCCCGGTCACCGACGCGAGCGGGCTGGCCGACGCGAGGGCCAAGGGCGACGACGTCCTGGCCGCGATCAAGCGGGATCTGGCGGTGGCGGCCGGCATCTGAGCCGTGTCACCCGTACGGATCCCGTACGGGTGAATTCCGTACGGCAGTTGACGCAGGGGGCCGGTAGGTTCCGGGGCCACCGAGCAGGGTGACCCCCGGTACCGCAGCCGAGCCCCTGGAGCGCCACCGTGCCGCCGTCGGTGATCACCCCGCGCCCGACCGTCCCCGCGTCACGCCGGCCCGCGTCCCCGGCGGCCGGAGGCGTGCGGGAGCGGACCGCCCGGTCGCTGCGGTGCGCCGCGCCCGCGCTGCTCGGGTACCTGATGGTGCGGCTCTTCGGGCTGCTGGTCCTGGCCCGCTGGGCCCACCTCAAGGAGCACGGGGTGTGGCCGGCGCTGGCCACGTCCTGGGACTCCGACTGGTACCTGGGCATCGCCGACCACGGGTACCAGGACCGCCTCGGCACCCGGTACGACTCCAACAACCTGGCGTTCTTCCCGCTCTACCCGGTGCTGATCAAGGCGGTCGCGGGCGTCACGCCCGGCTCGCGCGCGTCGGTGGCGCTGCTGCTCGCGGTGGCCTTCTCGCTGGTCGCGGCGTGGGGGATCTTCGCGGTCGGTGACCGGCTGTACGGGCGCCGCGCCGGCGCCGTGCTCACCGTCCTGTGGGGCGCGCTGCCGGTCGGCGTGGTCCAGTGGATGGGCTACACCGAGTCGCTGTTCACGGCGCTCACGGCCTGGGCGCTGTACGCCGTGCTGACCGGCCGCTGGTACACGGCGGCCGTCTTGACGGTGCTCGCCGGGCTCACGCGTCCGACCGGGATCGCGCTCGCCGCCGCGGTGGCGGTGGCCGGCCTGGTGGCGGCGGCCCGCACGCGCGCGTGGCCCCCGTTCGTCGCGGCGCTCACCGCTCCCCTGGGATGGCTCGCGTACGTGGCGTGGGTGGGCGTCCGGGTGGGCCGCTGGGACGGCTACTTCGCGGTGCAGCGGCTGTGGCGCAACACCTGGGACGGCGGAGCGGGCACCCTGCGCTGGATGCGCGAGCTGCTGGCGTACGACCGGACACCCCAGCTGTTCCTGGTGGCCGTCTCGGCGGTGCTGGTGGCCTCGGTGGCGCTGTACGCGCTGTCTCTGGCCGACCGGCAGCCCCTGCCGCTCCTGGTCTTCTGCGGGGTGCTCCTGCTGGTGGTGCTGGGCAGCGGCGGGGTGTACTTCCCGCGCGCCCGCTTCCTGCTGCCCGCGTTCCCCCTGCTGCTGCCGCTCGCCGTGGCGGTGAGCCGGGCGCGGCCGGTGGTGGCCGGTGTGGTGCTGGCCGGGGCGGCGCTGTCGTCTGCGTGGCTGGGCGCCTACATGCTGCTGGTGTGGCCGGGCCCGCCGTGAGCCGCCGCGGGCCTCAGACGGCCAGGAGGACGATGAGCAGGACCAGGCCCGCGAGTGCGGGCGCGAGGATCTCGTAGGCCCAGCGGACGTGCGGGGCGCCCTGCGCGGTGGGCCGTGACGCGCACCGCTCGGCCAGCTCGCGCAGGTCGGCGACGGTCTGGTCGGCGCCCGCGGACTTCGCCGCCGGTGTGGCGTCCCGCCCGGCGCGCCCGGCTCCGAGGGCGCTCAGGATCCCCGCCGATCCGGCACCCGGCCCGGACCCGGCGTCCGTCCGGTCCTGCCGGCGGGCCGCCCGCTTGCGCTCGCGCAGCGAGACGGGCACGGACCACAGCTGGTACTTGGTGCCGTCCGTGGTGACGACCTCGCTGGAGTACCCGGCGCGGACGTCGGCGACCGACGCCCACGGCAGGTCGACGGTCCGGAACGGGTTCCGTACGCGCATGCGGTCGTCGTTGGCGTACACCGCGGGCCGGAAGGTGAACGCCACGATCAGCGGGACCACCAGCAGCAGCCCGGCGGCGGCGATCCAGCGCACCCGGCCCTCGCCGGTGACCAGCGCGTCACCGCCGATCCAGGCGGCGAAGCCGAGCAGCAGCAGTCCTCCCACGATCCCGTGGGTCGAGCGGAAGGACCGGTCGGCGTACTCGGGCTGCTGGGGGGTCGTCATGCGGCCGATTCTGCCTCACGGCCGGTTGAGGCGCGGCTCGGGGCGGGAGCGGTGTTGCCGTGGACCTCCGGCGCCGGGCAGGCCGTCCCGCCGGCCCGCGGGGGCCGCCCCTTCCGCCCCTCGCGGGCGCGTGAGGGAGCTCACGCCACCTGCGGTCACCAGGGGTTTCGCACGGACCACCGGCACGGGGCTGTACAGGCCGCTACGTGCGTAGATATGCTCAAGTGGTGACCATGCCCCCTGCACCCGCATTCGCTGACGTGACCGCGTCCGACAGCACGCTGCGCCGGTTCCTCCATGGGCTGCCCGGCGTCGACACCGTCGGCCTGGAAGCGCGCGCCGCGTCCCTCGGCACCCGTTCGATCAAGACCACGGCCAAGGCGTACGCCATCGACCTGGCCATCTCGATGATCGACCTGACGACCCTCGAAGGCGCGGACACCCCGGGCAAGGTCCGGGCGCTCGCCGCCAAGGCCGTTCATCCCGACCCCACCGACCGCACCGCCCCGCGCACCGCGGCGGTCTGCGTCTATCCCGACATGGTGGCCACCGCGAAGGCGGGCCTGGCGGGGACGGACGTGAAGGTCGCCTCCGTCGCGACCGCCTTCCCGGCCGGCCGCGCCGCCCTCGACGTCAAGCTCGCGGACACCCGTGACGCCGTCGCCGCCGGAGCGGACGAGATCGACATGGTGATCGACCGCGGGGCGTTCCTCGCGGGCGACTACCTGAAGGTCTACGAGGAGATCCGGGCCGTGAAGGAGGCCTCGGGCGACGCCCGCCTGAAGGTGATCTTCGAGACCGGCGAGCTGTCCACGTACGACAACATCCGCCGCGCCTCCTGGCTCGGCATGATCGCGGGCGCTGACTTCATCAAGACCTCGACCGGCAAGGTCGGCGTCAACGCCACCCCCGCGAACACGCTGCTCATGCTGGAGGCGGTGCGCGACTTCCGCGCCCAGACCGGGGTACAGGTCGGGGTGAAGCCCGCGGGCGGCATCCGGACCACCAAGGACGCCATCAAGTTCCTGGTCCTGGTCAACGAGACCGTCGGCGAGGACTGGCTGGACAGCCACTGGTTCCGGTTCGGCGCGTCCAGCCTGCTGAACGACCTACTGATGCAGCGTCAGAAGCTGGCCACCGGACGTTACTCCGGTCCCGACTACGTGACGGTGGACTGATCACGATGACCAAGTTCGAGTACGCACCCGCCCCCGAGTCCCGCTCGGTCGTCGACATCGCGCCGTCCTACGGCCTGTTCATCGACGGAGAGTTCACCGAGGCCGCGGACGGCAAGGTCTTCAAGACCATCTCGCCCGCCTCCGAGGAGGTGCTCGCCGAGGTCGCCCAGGCCGGGGCCGAGGACGTGGACCGGGCCGTGAAGGCCGCCCGCAAGGCGTTCGAGAAGTGGTCGGCGCTGCCGGGCGCCGAGCGCGCCAAGTACCTCTTCCGGATCGCCCGGATCATCCAGGAGCGCAGCCGTGAGCTGGCCGTCCTGGAGACCCTGGACAACGGCAAGCCGATCAGGGAGACCCGCGACGCGGACCTCCCGCTGGTCGCCGCGCACTTCTTCTACTACGCGGGCTGGGCCGACAAGCTCGACCACGCGGGCTACGGCACGAACCCGCGCCCGCTCGGCGTGGCCGGCCAGGTCATCCCGTGGAACTTCCCGCTGCTGATGCTGGCGTGGAAGATCGCCCCGGCGCTCGCCACCGGCAACACGGTCGTCCTCAAGCCCGCCGAGACCACGCCGCTGTCCGCCCTGTTCTTCGCGGACATCTGCCGCCAGGCGGGCCTGCCGAAGGGTGTCGTGAACATCCTCCCCGGTTACGGGGACGCCGGCGCCGCGCTCGTCGAGCACCCGGGCGTGAACAAGGTCGCCTTCACCGGCTCCACCGCCGTCGGCAAGGCCATCGCCCGCCAGGTGGCGGGCACGGAGAAGAAGCTCACCCTGGAGCTGGGCGGCAAGGGCGCCAACATCGTCTTCGACGACGCCCCCATCGACCAGGCCGTCGAGGGCATCGTCACCGGCATCTTCTTCAACCAGGGCCAGGTCTGCTGCGCGGGCTCCCGCCTGCTGGTGCAGGAGTCGGTCCAGGACGAGCTGCTGGACGCCCTCAAGCGCCGCCTGTCGACGCTGCGCCTGGGCGACCCGCTGGACAAGAACACCGACATCGGCGCGATCAACTCCGCCGAGCAGCTGGCCCGCATCAAGGCGCTCGCCGAGACGGGCGAGGCGGAGGGCGCCGAGCGCTGGTCCCCCGCCTGCGAGATCCCGTCGTCCGGTTTCTGGTTCGCCCCGACGCTCTTCACGAACGTCACCCAGGCGCACACCATCGCCCGCGACGAGATCTTCGGCCCGGTCCTGTCGGTGCTGACGTTCCGCACCCCGGACGAGGCCGTCGCCAAGGCCAACAACACCCAGTACGGCCTGTCCGCCGGCATCTGGACGGAGAAGGGCTCGCGCATCCTCGCGGTGGCGAACAAGCTCCGCGCGGGTGTCGTCTGGGCCAACACGTTCAACAAGTTCGACCCGACCTCGCCCTTCGGCGGCTACAAGGAGTCGGGCTTCGGCCGCGAGGGCGGCCGCCACGGCCTGGAGGCGTACCTCGATGTCTGACAAGACCGAACAGAACCGTCTGAGCGTCTTCAAGACCTACAAGCTGTACGTCGGGGGCAAGTTCCCCCGCAGCGAGAGCGGCCGGGTGTACGAAGTGCAGGACCACAAGGGCAAGTGGCTGGCCAACGCGCCGCTCTCCTCCCGCAAGGACGCCCGTGACGCGGTCGTCGCGGCGCGCAAGGCGTTCGGCGGCTGGTCGGGGGCGACGGCGTACAACCGCGGTCAGGTCCTCTACCGGGTCGCCGAGATGCTGGAGGGCCGCAAGGGCCAGTTCGTGCACGAGGTGGCGCACGCGGAGGGGCTCTCCAAGTCCAGGGCGGCCGAGGTCGTCGAGGCGGCCGTCGACCGCTGGGTCTGGTACGCGGGCTGGACGGACAAGATCGGCCAGGTCGTGGGCGGGGCGAACCCCGTCGCCGGACCGTTCTTCAACCTCTCCACCCCCGAGCCGACGGGCGTCGTGGCGATCGTCGCCCCGCGCGAGTCGTCGTTCCTGGGCCTGGTGTCCGTCGTCGCCCCGGTGATCGCCACCGGCAACACGGCGGTCGTGATCGCCTCGGAGGACGCCCCGCTCCCGGCGCTGTCCCTGGGCGAGGTGCTGGCCACCTCCGACCTGCCGGGCGGTGTGGTCAACGTGCTGTCCGGCAAGGCGGCCGAACTCGCCGCTCCGCTCGCCGCGCACCAGGACGTCAACGCCATCGACCTGACCGGCGCGGACGCCGGGCTCGCCCGCGAGCTGGAGATCGCCGCCGCGGACAACCTCAAGCGCGTGCTGCGCCCCCGGGCCGTGGACGGCGAGGACTTCGCCGCCGATCCGGGCACGCACCGGCTGACCGCGTTCCTGGAGACCAAGACGGTGTGGCACCCGACGGGCTCGCTGGGCGCGTCGGGGTCCTCGTACTGACCCACGTGACCGAACGGCTCCGCCTCCCCTCCGTCCGGGGGAGGCGGAGCCGTTCTCGTGCGCCGGGGCCCGTCGGCCGGCCGCGCGGGCGGGGGCCGTCCGGTCAGCCCGGAATGACCCCGCCGAGCAGGGGCCCCGCGACCGGCAGGCTCGGGAGGCTGGTCAGGGAGCCGGTGACCGAGGCCGTGTCGACCGGCTTGAAGTCGCTGACCTGGGTGCCCACGCCGTTGTTGAGCGGGTCCACGCCCGTCTGCGCCAGCGGGTTGACCTTCAGGTGCTTGGCCACCCCCGTGACGTGGGGCACGGCGCCCATGGTGCCCTGCAGCGCCGCCTGGGGGTCCGTCTGCGGCAGCTGCGGCAGCCGCGGTGGCTGCACCACGGCGTGCGCCGTGCCGCCGGTGGCACCGAGGACGGCGCCCAGCGCCGAAACGGTGAGCCCGGCCCTCAGCCAGGTGTGACGTGTCATGGAAAGCTCCTGCCGGCTGGGTAACCTGTCGGACACGCACCGTATTTGACATGTGATGCTGGATACCAACGGGTCCCCGGTGGGGTCCCTCGACCGGGTCAATGGTTCAGACTGGTGTCCCGTGAGTTCCCAACCGATCCCGACCCGCGTCGTGCTGCTCGCGGGCCCCTCCGGCTCCGGCAAGTCCTCCCTCGCCGCCCGCACCGGCCTGCCGGTGCTGCGCCTCGACGACTTCTACAAGGAGGGCCACGACCCCACGCTCCCGCTCGTCCCCGGGAGCACGGACGTCGACTGGGACTCCCCGCTGTCCTGGGACGCCGACGCCGCCGTGGCCGCCGTCGTGGAGCTGTGCGCCACCGGACGCACCACCGTCCCCGTGTACGACATCGCCACCAGCTCCCGCGTCGACCGGGAGGTGCTGGACATCGAGCGCACCCCGCTCTTCGTGGCCGAGGGCATCTTCGCGGCGGACATCGTGGCGCGGTGCCAGGAGCTGGACGTCCTCGCGGACGCGCTGTGCCTGCGGGGCCGTCCCTCCACCACGTTCCGCCGCCGGCTGCTGCGGGACCTGCGCGAGGGCCGCAAGTCGGTGCCGGTCCTGCTGCGGCGCGGCTGGCGCCTGATGCGCGCCGAGCGCTCGATCGTCACCCGCCAGACCGCCCTGGGCGCCCACCCCTGCGACAAGGCCGAGGCCCTGGGCCGCCTCGCCGCCGCCGCGGCCGGCCGCCACCGTGCCCCGGTGACCACGGCGGCCCCGGCGACCGCGGCGGCGCGGGCCCCGGAACCGGCGTAGCGCCCGGACACAGCGAAGGGCCGGACAGAACCCCCCGTCCTGTCCGGCCCCGCGACGTGCCCCCCGTCCCCCCTCGCCCCCGTGTTCCCCCCATCCCCCGATCGCCGGCCGCCGCCTCCCCCCGGAACCGCGGCCGGCCCCCCAGCCCTCAGGCCACGAGCTGGCCGAAGGACTCCTCCTCGTCACGGCCGAAGCTGAGGACCTCGTCCTCACGCAGCCGGCGCAGGGAGCGCCAGATGCTCGACTTCACCGTGCCGACACTGATGTCCAGGATCTCCGCGATCTCCGGGTCCGTACGGCCCTCGTAGTAGCGCAGCACCAGCATGGTGCGCTGCGGTTCGGGCAGCCGGGCGAGCGCCTGCCAGAGCACGGCGCGCAGTTCGGTGCCGCGCATCGCGTCGGTGTCGCCGGCGGACTCGGGGAGCTCCTCGGTCGGATACTCGTCGATCTTCCGCCGCCGCCAGGCGCTGATGTGCAGGTTCGTCATGGTGCGGCGCAGGTAGCCGCCGACCGCCGCCTTGTCGCTGATGCGCTCCCAGGCGCGGTACGTCGAGAACAGCGCGGTCTGCAGCAGGTCCTCGGCCTCGAACCGGTCGCCGGTGAGGTGGTAGGCGGTGGCGTACAGGGAGGCGCGGCGCTCTCTCACGTAGGCGGTGAACTCCGCCTCCGTGAGGTTCGTGCGCTCCCCCGAGTCCTCCCCGTACTCCGCTCCCCCGTCAGCCACGGCGACCATGTAGGGCGCCTTGTGCTGACGCCCGGCGTTGCGAACACACCCCCGCGAGTTCACCCCGCCGGACTTCTCCGTGCTCCGCGTGACGTCGTGGAGACGCGTGACAACTGCGCTTGAGGTGGTGCTGTGCAGTGCGTTCATCTCGCGCCCCCCGTCGGTTGGAGTCTGCTTCGGTCCGTGTGCCAACGAGCTTGCCGGGGCCACTTCATAGCGGTGTCCGCCGACTGTCACAGAGCTGTCACAGGCCCTGGCGGTCGATCTGCCCCGCCCCCATGGGACAGAATGACGCCGTGCCTTTCCTGTTGCTGATCGAGGACGACGATTCCATCCGCACGGCCCTCGAACTCTCGCTGTCACGCCAGGGCCACAGAGTGGCCACCGCGGCGACGGGCGAGGACGGCCTGAAACTGCTGCGGGAGCAGCGGCCGGACCTGATCGTGCTGGATGTGATGCTGCCCGGCATCGACGGTTTCGAGGTGTGCCGTCGCATCCGGCGTACCGACCAGTTGCCGATCATCCTGCTGACCGCGCGCAGCGACGACATCGACGTGGTCGTCGGTCTGGAGTCCGGTGCGGACGACTACGTCGTCAAGCCGGTGCAGGGCCGGGTGCTGGACGCGCGGATCCGGGCCGTCCTGCGGCGCGGTGAGCGCGAGTCGACGGACTCGGCGACGTTCGGCGCGCTGGTGATCGACCGGTCGGCGATGACCGTCACGAAGAACGGTGAGGACCTCCAGCTCACACCGACGGAGCTGCGGCTGCTGCTGGAGCTGTCACGCCGTCCGGGCCAGGCGCTGTCACGGCAGCAGTTGCTGCGCCTGGTGTGGGAGCACGACTACCTGGGCGACTCGCGGCTGGTGGACGCGTGCGTCCAGCGGCTGCGGGCGAAGGTGGAGGACGTGCCGTCCTCCCCGACCCTGATCCGCACGGTGCGTGGTGTGGGCTACCGGTTGGACGTGCCTGCGTGAGGCGGACGAGTCTGCGGCTGCGTCTCGTCATCGTCTTCGCCCTTGTCGCGCTGACCGCCGCGGCGTCCGCGTCGGGGATCGCGTACTGGCTCAACCGTGAGGCGGTGCTGCAGCGCACGCAGGACTCGGCGCTGAACGACTTCCGCCAGGAGATGCAGCGGCGTGCCGCGACGCTGCCGCTGCGGCCGACGGAGGAGGAGCTGCGGCGGACCGCGGAGGAGATGTCCTCCGGCGGTATCGGGTACGGCGTGGTGCTGCTGGGCGAGCGGGCCAAGGGCAAGCCGATCGCGGGGGTGTCGGACCCCGACCGTTTCACCATGGACGACGTGCCGCGGGAGCTGCGGGCCGCGGTGGACGAGCGGCAGGAGGTGACGGACGGCAACAAGTACCCCTACCACCTCTTCTGGCAGCGGACGACGCGCGACGGTACGCCGTACCTGGTGGGCGGTACGCGGATCGTGGGCGGCGGGCCGACCGGCTACATGTTCAAGTCGCTGGAGCCGGAGCGGCAGGATCTCAACTCGCTGGCGTGGTCGCTGGGGATCGCGTCGGCGCTGGCCCTGGTCGTCTCGGCGCTGCTCGCACAGGCCGCGGCGACGACCGTGCTGAAGCCGGTGCACCGGCTCGGGGAGGCGGCGCGGCGGCTGGGCGAGGGCGAGCTGGACACCCGGCTTCGGGTGTCGGGCACCGACGAACTGGCCGAGTTGTCCCGGACGTTCAACAGCGCGGCGGAGAGCCTGCAGAAGAAGGTCGCGGACATGAGCGCCCGGGAGGAGTCGAGCCGGCGCTTCGTCGCGGACATGTCGCACGAGCTGCGTACGCCGCTGACCGCGCTGACCGCCGTGACGGAGGTGCTGGAGGAGGAAGAGGACGGCCTCGACCCGATGATCGCCCCGGCCGTCAAGCTGGTGGTCAGTGAGACGCGGCGGCTGAACACGCTGGTCGAGAACCTGATGGAGGTGACCCGCTTCGACGCGGGTACGGCGCGGCTCGTCCTGGACGACGTCGACGTCGCCGACCAGGTCACGGCGTGCGTCGACGCACGCGCCTGGCTGGACGCGGTCGAGCTGGACGCCGAGCGCGGGCTCGTGGCGCGGCTCGATCCGCGCCGCCTCGACGTGATCCTGGCGAACCTGATCGGCAACGCGCTCAAGCACGGCGGGTCGCCGGTGCGCGTCGCGGTGCGGACGGCGGAGGACGACCTGTACATCGAGGTGCGCGACCACGGGCCGGGTATCCCCGAGGACGTGCTGCCGCACGTCTTCGACCGGTTCTACAAGGCGAGCGCGTCGCGGCCGCGCTCGGAGGGCTCGGGGCTGGGCCTGTCGATCGCGATGGAGAACGCCCTGATCCACGGCGGTGACATCACGGCGGCGAACTCGCCGGACGGTGACGGCGCGGTGTTCGTGCTGCGGTTGCCGCGCGACGCGTCACGGACGGACACGGAACGGGAACAGCGGCAGGAGGGGGACGGTGATGAGGGTGCGTGAGCGGCGTGGCCGGGCCGCGCTCGCGGGGGTCGCCGTGGTCGCCGCCGTCGCCTCGGGCTGCGGGATCCGCACGACGTCCGTGCCGGTCGACGCGGGCGCGGCGCCGTCGCGGCTGCCGTGCAGCGTGGCGGGCGCCGACCTCGCGTCGCGGGCGCAGCAGCAGGCGGTGCCGGTCCGGGTGTACCTGGTGTGCGCGTCCGGTCTGGAGGCGGTGCACCGCGCGGTGCCGGAGACGGGTGACAAGAACCCGGCCGACAGCCGCGTGGCGGTGGCGCGGGCCCTGCTGAACCAGCTCCTCGCGGAGCCGTCGGCGACGGAGCGCGAGGCGGGGTTCTCCACTTCCGTCCAGGGCCCGCTGGCCGTGTCGGCGGGCCGGGAGGGCGACCCGGAGGGGGCGCTGCGGCTGAGCCGTCAGCCGGAGGACCTGCCCGCGGCGGCGCTGTCGCAGATCGTGTGCACGTACGCGGAGAACAGTGCGACCGCGGACGGCGGGACGGTCCTGCTCGGCGGGCCCGGCCCCTATCCGGTGCGGCGCTACGCGTGCACGGCGCAGCTGCGGGAGCGCCCGGACTCGGCGGCGCCGACGCGGCCGGCGTCCTGAGCCGCCGCCGGGACGTCGTTTCGGCGGGCGGAACCGATCGTGCCGGCCGGTGCGTCTTGGGGGGCGTGCAGCGTCATGGTTCGGACGGCAGCGCCGTCATCCGCCTCCGCTCGGCGGGGCTCATCCTCCTCATCGCCCATCTCCTGCTCGTGGCGTGGCTGACGCTCCGGCCGCGGGACGTGCTGTGGGTGACGGCGGCCAATCTTCAGCCGTTGGCCGGGATCAGGGCCGATCTGGCGCTGGGCCCGCTGGAGGCGGCGAGACGGATCGGTGAGGGCCTGCTCCTGCTGGCTCCGCTCGGGGTGCTGCTGCCCATGGCGGGAGGCCGGCTGGTGGTGTCCCCGTGGGCGTCGCTGTTCCGTACGGTCCTGGCGGGCGCGCTGGTGTCGCTGGGCATCGAGCTGTTGCAGACGGTGGTGCCGGGGCGGGTGGTGGACGTGGACGCGGTGCTGCTGAACAGCGCCGGCGTGGCGCTCGCGCATCTCGCGGTGGTGCCCGCCTGGCGGGGGCGGCTGCGGCGCCGCAGGCCGGGCCCGGGCTCGGGGCCGGGGCGGGGACAGCGGCCGGCCGGGGGCGGGAGCCGGGGCCGGGGGCTGGGGATGCTGCGGGACGACGTCCCTCAGGGTGCGACCCCGAGGATTCCCAGGGTCGGTATCGCCCCGTAGTCCGACGTTTTGTCCGGGGTATCCGGGCGAGAATGGAGTCCATCGAACGATTCGACTTCCTCCCGCGAAGGAGCCCACCATGGCCGCTCTTGTCCGACCTCGTGACGGACGCAGGATCGGCGGAGTGTGCGCGGCGCTGGCACGGCGCTTCGGCACCTCCGCGACGACGATGCGCGTGATCTTCGTGGTGTCGTGCCTGCTGCCCGGCCCGCAGTTCCTGCTGTATCTGGCGCTGTGGATACTGCTGCCGTCGGAGAAGGCCGCCAAGCCGGCCTGGTAACCACTCCGCGTACGCCAAGGGGCGCCCACCTGTGAAGGCGGGCGCCCCTTTCGCGTACGCGGCTGCGGCCGGTGGTTCAGGCGCCGAGGCCGGCGACCGGGAGGGCGCCGCCGACGGGCAGTCCGCCGAGGAGGCCGGTGGCGGTGGCCGGGTCGATGGGCAGGCCCTGGAGGGACACGTTCTTGGTGGCGGCGCCGGTCAGCTCCTGACCGACGGCCAGCAGCTCGGTGGCGTGGTTCGGAGCCTGCTCCACGGCGGACTGGAGGACCGGGACCGCGGTGGCGGTGGCGGCGCCCAGCGCGGCGGTGGTGGGCGTCGAGGTGGCCGCGGAGGCGGTGCCGGCGGTGGCGGCGGCGAACGCGGCGCCGAGGGCGGCGACACCGAGAGTCTTGGCGGCGGACTGCTTCATCGAATTTCGTCCTTGGGGGAACTCGGGGAAAGATGAGCGGCTCCGCAACTTAGTCATCGTTCCGCAGGCCCCGCAAACACCCGGAACGGCCAGGTCATGGAATCACCCGGCCGTTCCCGACGGTCGACCGCAGGGCTTCTACGGCGCGGAGTCCCTGGTCGCGGCGGTCTGGCGGAACAGCCATTCGGACTTCAACTCGGCGTACCCGGGCTTGATGACGTCATTGATCATCGCCAGCCGTTCGTCGAAAGGAATGAATGCTGATTTCATCGCATTGACGGTGAACCACTGCATGTCGTCGAGCGTGTAACCGAACGTCTCGGTCAGCAGCTCGAATTCACGGCTCATGCTGGTGCCCGACATCAGCCGGTTGTCGGTGTTGACGGTGGCCCGGAAGTGCAGGCGGCGGAGCAGGCCGATGGGGTGCTCCGCGTAGGAGGGCGCGGCGCCGGTCTGGAGGTTGGAGGTGGGGCACAGCTCCAGCGGAACGCGCTTGTCGCGTACGTATGCGGCCAGGCGGCCGAGGGCGACGGTGCCGTCCTCGGCGACCTGGATGTCGTCGATGATGCGGACGCCGTGGCCGAGCCGGTCGGCTCCGCACCACTGGAGCGCCTGCCAGATGGACGGCAGGCCGAAGGCCTCGCCCGCGTGGATGGTGAAGTGGTTGTTCTCGCGCTTGAGGTACTCGAAGGCGTCGAGGTGGCGGGTGGGCGGGAAACCGGCCTCGGCGCCGGCGATGTCGAACCCGACGACGCCCAGGTCGCGGTAGCGGTTGGCGAGTTCGGCGATCTCCAGCGCGCGGGCGGCGTGCCGCATGGCGGTGAGCAGGGCGCCCACGCGGATCCGGTGGCCGTTCTCCCGGGCGCGCCGCTCCCCCAGGCGGAACCCCTCGTTGACCGCTTCGACGACCTCTTCGAGGGTGAGGCCCTTCTCGAGGTGCTGTTCGGGGGCGTACCGCACCTCCGCGTAGAGCACCCCGTCCTCGGCGAGGTCCTCGGCGCACTCGGCGGCCACGCGGACGAGGGCCTCGCGGGTCTGCATGACGGCGCAGGTGTGCGCGAAGGTCTCCAGGTAGCGCTCCAGCGAACCGGAGTCGGCGGCCTCGCGGAACCAGAGGCCGAGCTTGTCCGGCTCGCGCTCGGGCAGCGAGGTGTACCCGGTGGCGTCGGCGAGGTCGATGATCGTGCCCGGGCGCAGGCCGCCGTCGAGGTGGTCGTGGAGCAGCACCTTGGGGGCTCGGCGGATCTGGTCCGCGGTGGGGATCTGGGGTGTCTGGCTCGTCATTCGCGAACTCTAGCCGCGACGCGCGTAGAAGGCGCGTCGATACGTAACAGTGACCGCGCGTACGGATCGCGTACACGTCGTCTTCTGAGACTGTTCTGCCATGGCACACCACGCACTCGTAGGTACGTCGGGCACGCGGGCGCCCCGGCTCGGCCGGCCCGTGGGGCCGTCCGTCACGGCGGTGGGCGGCGTGGTGCTGCTCCTCCCGGACGGGGAGCCGGAGTCGGGGCGCGGCCCGTCGCCGGTCGCGCACGCGGCCACCGTGCCCATGGCGCGCCACCTGGCCCGCGCGGGGCGGGCCGACGGCCTGGTGGCCCATGTGGTGCGGTACCGGGGACGCGGCTGGAACGGCGCGGACGCGCGGCTCGCGGTGGACGCGCGGTGGGCGGTCTCGGAGGTCGTGCGCCGGTACGGCGACGTCCCGGTCTGTCTCGCGGGGCGGGGCATGGGCGGCCGGGCGGCGCTGCGTGCGGCGGGCCACACGGCCGTCAACGCCGTGCTGGCGCTCGCCCCTTGGCTGCCGGAGGACGATGTGGCGGCGGCACCCGAACCGGTGAAGCAGCTCGCCGGACGTCACGTGCTGATCGCGCACGGCACGAACGACACGCGTACGGATCCGGAGCTGTCGTACCGGCTGGCGGAACGCGCGAAGAAGGCCAACCGGGACACCTGCCGGTTCGAGGTCCACTCGGACGGGCACGCGCTGCGCGAGCACCACGCCGAAGTGGCCGCGCTCGCCGCCGACTTCGTCCTGGGCACCCTGTTCGGCCACCCCTTCGCCCGCCCGGTCGCCGACGCTTTCGCCGCGCCCCCGCCGCTGGGGCTCCGGATGCCGCTGGCCTCCGGGTTCGGCAGGGTGCCACGGCGGTAGGGCGCCTACTCGGGCTCGTTCAGGAGGCGGCCCCGGCGGGAGAGCAGGAACCGCTTGAAGGCCGCCACCGGCGGGGTGTCGGGGTGTCCGTCCAGCCAGGCGACGCCGATCTCGCGGGCGGCGCGCGGGGCCGTCACCGTGAGTTCCACGACACCGGGGCGGGCGACGGCGGGCGGCGGGAGCAGCGCGACACCGAGGCCGGCGGCGACCAGGCCGCGCAGCGTCTCGGCCTCCTCGCCCTCGAAGGCGATCCGGGGCGAGAAGCCCGCTTCGGCGCAGAGCGCGTCGGTGATGCGGCGCAGTCCGTAGCCGGGCTCCAGGGTCACGAACGTCTCGTCGGCGGCCTCCGCGAGGCGGACGCGCTTGCGGGACGCCAGCCGGTGGTCGTCCGGGACGACGAGCCGCAGCCGCTGCTCGTCCAGGCGGCGGGCGACCAGGTCGGGGGCGTCCGGCACGGGCGAGGTCAGGCACAGGTCCAGGTCGCCGGCGCGGAGACGCTCGATCATGGCCTCGCCGTAGTTCTGGACGAGCGTGAAGCGGACCTTGGGGTGGTCGACCCGGAAGGCTCGGATCAGCCCCGGGACGGTCTCCGAGCCCATGGTGTGGAGGAACCCGAAGGCGACCCGCCCCGCCGAGGGGTCGGCGTCCGCCCGTACCGCGTCGGCGGCGCGCTCCACCTCCCCCAGCGCCCGTTCGGCGGACGCCAGGAAGGTGCGGCCCGCCGGGGTGAGCGCGAGCGTGCGGCCCCTGCGGGCGAACAGCGAGACGCCGAGGTCCCGTTCGAGCCGGACCATGGCCCGCGACAGCGTCGACTGCGGCACCCCGAGGTCGTGCGCGGCCCGTGTCACATGCTCGTGCCGGGCGACCGCCGCGAAGTACGCGAGACGCGGCGCGAGCAGCAGCCCCATGTCTTCTTCGTTACTGTTCGGTGACAGCCACTCCTGTGAACTGTGGTTATGCGCCATGGGAACGATTAAAGCCGTTCCATGCATTGGACGCATGAGACGGGTGTGCCTACGGTCGGGGTATGCCTTCCGCCAGTACCAAGGCGGCCGCCACCGACGCGGTCGCCGACACTCGCCTTTCCCCCGGCCGCCCCGGCTACCGCCGGATGAGCTTCGCGCTCTTCGCCGCGGGGGTCGCCACCTTCGCCCTCCTCTACTCGACGCAGGCCCTGCTCCCGGCCGTCTCCGCCGACTTCGGCGTGAACGCCTCGGCCGCCAGCTGGACCGTGTCCGCCGCGACCGGCGCGCTCGCCCTGTGCGTCCTGCCGCTGAGCGCCCTGTCCGAGCGGTTCGGCCGCCGCGCCCTGATCACCGCGTCCCTGGTGGTCGCGGTGGCCCTGGGGCTCCTCGTGCCCTTCGCCCCGAGTCTGGAGTGGCTGGTGGGGCTGCGTACGGTGCAGGGCGCCGCGCTCGCGGGGGTGCCCGCGTCGGCGATGGCGTACCTGGCGGAGGAGGTGCGGCCCAAGGCGCTGGTCGCGGCGATCGGCCTGTTCGTGGCGGGCAACAGCATCGGCGGCATGAGCGGCCGGATCGTCACCGGCTGGGTCGCCCAGCTGTGGGGGTGGCGGGCCGCGCTCGCCGCGGTCGGCCTGATGGCCCTGGTGTGCGCGGTGGTGTTCCGGCTGATGATCCCCCGGGCGCGGCACTTCTCGCCCGGTTCGCTGAACCCGCGCGCGCTGGCGACGACGGTCCGGACACACCTGTCCGACCCGCTGCTGATGCGGCTGTACGCGATCGGCGCGCTGTTCATGACGGTGTTCGGCGCGGTCTACACGGTGATCGGCTACCGGCTCGTCGAGGCGCCGTTCTCGCTCCCGCAGGGCGTGATCGGTTCGATCTTCCTGGTGTACCTGGTCGGTACGGTCTCGTCGGCCGCGGCCGGGCGGCTCGTCGGCCGCATGGGGCGGCGCGGGGCGCTGTACCTGGCGGTGACCACGACGGCGGCGGGGCTGCTGCTGTCGCTGGCGGACACGCTGGCGCCGGTGCTCGCGGGCCTGGTGCTGATCACGGCCGGGTTCTTCGCCGGTCACGCGGTCGCCTCGTCCTCGGTGAGCCGTACCGCGAAGACGGGCCGGGCCCAGGCGTCGGCGCTGTACCAGTCGGCGTACTACCTGGGCAGCAGCGTGGGCGGCACGCTCGGCGCGGTCGCCTTCCACGCCGGCGGCTGGGCGGGCACGGTCCTGCTGGGGCTGGTCGCCGTCCTCGGGGTCGTGTCCCTCACCCTGTACGGGACGCACGCCGCGCGCGTGGAGAACCGCAAGTCCCGCGAAACGTACAACCGCGCCGCTTCCCCGAGCGTCCTAAGGGCATAACTGTCTCAAGGGGCTCCAGGGGGAGTGGTGTACGTGGGTGGGACACGGAAGAGGGCCGGGGTCGTGCTCGGGCTCACCGGACTGGTGGTGCCGCTGACCGTCGCGCTCGGCGCCGCACCGGCGCGGGCGGCGTCCTGTACGACGCAGACCGGGCCGTACCAGAAGCAGGTCGAGAAGTTCATGGGCAGGCCGGTGGACGGGAAGCAGTCGCCGGCCGACTGCAAGGCGACACAGACGTTCCAGCGCTGGCACGGGATCACGCCGACCGTCGGATACGCGGGTGAGATCACCTGGCGGACGATGAACACCATCCTCCAGCAGCGGGCGGCGGGGAAGACCCCCAACGCCGCGGGGAAGTGCCCCACCACCAAGGGGCGGATCGCGTGCGTGGACCTGACGCGCCAGCTTAGCTGGATCCAGGACGGCGCCAGGCTGGCGTACGGGCCGGTGCCGGTGCGGACCGGCCGGGACGGCGACGAGACCCGTACGGGCGCACGGAAGGTCTACCACCGCAACATCAACCACTGGTCCACGCTGTACAAGGTGTGGATGCCGTACGCGCAGTTCTTCGACGGCGGGCAGGCGTTCCACTCCGTCGGCAAGTCCATGTACAACCCGCCCGGCTCGCGCGGCTGCGTCAACATGCGCGAGGCGGACGCCAAGGCGTACTGGAGCATGCTGAAGAACGGCGACGACGTGTTCGTGTACGGGCGCAAGCCCGGCACCTGAGCCCCGTTGTCAGTCCCCTCCTGTAGCTTCCGTGAGTGAGGCAAGGGGAAGCGCGACAGGGGTGGACGCGATGACTGATACGGCGAGCGATGTGGCGAGCCTGGAGCAGTACCGGACCGAGCTGACCGGCTACTGCTACCGCATGCTGGGGTCGGCCTTCGAGGCGGAGGACGCCGTCCAGGACACCATGGTCCGGGCGTGGCGGAGCTTCGAGAAGTTCGAGGGCCGGTCCTCGGTGCGCTCCTGGCTGTACCGCATCGCGACGAACGTGTGCCTGGACGCGCTGAACGCGGGCAACCGCCGGGCACGGCCGATGGACCTGACCGCGCCGACCCCGGTGGCGCGGGCGCAGCTGAACTCGCGCCCGGAGGTCACCTGGCTGGAGCCGGTGCCCGACGGGCGGGTGCTGCCGACGGTCACCGACCCGGCGGAGGCGGCGGTGGCGAAGGAGACGGTGCGGCTGGCGTTCGTGGCGGCGCTGCAGCACCTGCCGCCGAAGCAGCGGGCGGTGCTGATCCTGCGCGAGGTGCTGGCCTGGAAGGCGAGCGAGGTGGCGGAACTGCTCGGCACCTCGGTCGCGTCGGTCAACAGCGCGTTGCAGCGGGCGCGGGCGACGCTCGCGGAGTCCGAGCCGGCGAAGACGGACACGGACGACCCCCTCGACGAGGACCAGAAGAAGCTCCTCGACCGGTACGTGGCGGCCTTCGAGGGGTACGACATGGCGGCCCTCACCGCGCTGCTCCACGAGGACGCCACCCTGTCCATGCCGCCCTACGACCTGTGGCTCCGGGGCCACGACGACATCGTCGGCTGGATGCTGGGCGTCGGCGAGGTCTGCCGGGGCTCGCGGCTGATGCCGGTGGTGGCCAACGGCACGCCGGCGTTCGCCCACTACCACCCGGACCCGGAGGGCGGCTTCACGCCGTGGGCCCTCATGGTCATCGAGATCGTGGACGGGAAGGTCTCGGGCATCACGTCCTTCCTGGACGTGAAGCGCTGGTTCCCGCTGTTCGATCTCCCGGAGCGGCTGGAGGCGGGGGCGGGGGCGGGGGCGTAAGGAGGAGGTCGGCCAGCCCGACCAGCTCCAGCAGCATCCGCAGCTCGGGCCCGGCACCCTGTACGGCCATCCGGTGCCCCAGCCGCCCGGCGGTCAGGCGCAGCCGGGCGAGCGCGTCGACGGCGGTGAGGCCCGGCCGGGCGACGCCGCCGACGTCGCAGACGACGTGGGCGGTACCGGTGGCGCCTCTGCCGGGGGTGCCGTCGGCGGAGCGCCCGCCGGTGCCTCCGTCCGCGTCCTCGCCGCCGCTCCCGCCGCCGCTCCCGCCGAGCAGTTCGGTCAGCTCCTCGCACAGCCGGGGGACGTCGGCCGGCTCGACGAGACCGACGACGCGGAAGACTTTCGGGTCCGTGGTGTCCACAGGGAAGGAGACCCGCCCCGTGGGCGGAACTCATCGGTGCCCGTACGCTGCGGCCCATGACTCGTGATCACCCTGACCCCGTCGAGCTCGTGATCTTCGACTGCGACGGCGTCCTGGTGGACAGCGAGCGGATCTGCGTGCGCGTTCCCCGGTATGCGGAACGGGACCGACGGGGGGTCATCGGTCCCGTTCACCTGTGGAGGTCAGGCGATGCGTTCCAGCACCACCGGGGTCGGCTCGTACGACGTGCCCTCGGCGGCGATGTCGTAGCTGCCGTCCAGGGACCGCAGGGCGTAGTCGAACTTCTCCGGGGTGTCCGTGTGCAGGGTCAGCAGCGGCTGGCCCGCCGTGACCGTGTCGCCCGGCTTGGCGTGGAGCTCGACGCCCGCGCCCGCCTGGACCGGGTCCTCCTTGCGGGCGCGGCCCGCGCCGAGGCGCCAGGCGGCGACGCCGACGCCGTACGCGTCGAGGCGGGTGAGGACGCCCGAGGAGGGGGCGGTGACGACGTGCCGCTCGCGGGCGACCGGGAGGGTGGCGTCCGGGTCACCGCCCTGGGCCGCGATCATGCGGCGCCAGACGTCCATGGCGGAGCCGTCCGCGAGGGCCTTCGCCGGGTCGGCGTCCTTGATGCCGGCCGCGTCGAGCATCTCGCGGGCGAGCGCGACGGTCAGCTCCACGACGTCGGCGGGGCCGCCGCCGGCGAGGACCTCGACGGACTCGCGGACCTCCAGGGCGTTGCCCGCGGTCAGGCCGAGCGGGGTCGCCATGTCGGTGAGGAGGGCGACCGTCTTCACCCCGTGGTCGGTGCCCAGGCCCACCATGGTGGAGGCCAGCTCACGCGCGTCCTCGATGTTCTTCATGAAGGCGCCGGAGCCGACCTTGACGTCCAGGACCAGCGAGCCGGTGCCCTCGGCGATCTTCTTCGACATGATCGAGGACGCGATCAGCGGGATCGCCTCGACCGTGCCGGTGACGTCGCGCAGCGCGTACAGCTTCTTGTCGGCGGGGGCCAGGCCGTCACCCGCCGCGCAGATGACCGCGCCGGTGGTGTCGAGGACGTTCAGCATCTCCTCGTTGGAGAGCAGCGCGCGCCAGCCGGGGATGGACTCCAGCTTGTCGAGCGTGCCGCCGGTGTGGCCGAGGCCGCGGCCGGACAGCTGCGGTACGGCGGCGCCGCACGCGGCGACCAGCGGGGCGAGCGGCAGGGTGATCTTGTCGCCGACGCCTCCGGTGGAGTGCTTGTCGGCGGTGGGGCGGGACAGCGAGGAGAAGTCCATCCGCTCGCCGCTCGCGATCATCGCGGCGGTCCAGCGGGCGATCTCCGTCCGGTTCATGCCGTTCAGCAGGATCGCCATCGCCAGAGCCGACATCTGCTCGTCGGCGACCTCACCGCGCGTGTAGGCGTCGATGACCCAGTCGATCTGCTCGGGGCTCAGCTCGCCCCGGTCCCGCTTGGTGCGGATGACGGAAATCGCGTCCATGGCCTAAAGGGTTCCTTCCAGCGGGGTGGGACAGTCCTGTGCGCGTGACTCTACGCGCATAGAGAAACGGGTGGGGAAAGGACGACCCCTCCGCGGACAGCGCGGAAGGGTCGTCCCGTTCTTACGACAGGTGCTGCGGTCCGAAGGCCTGCGGGAGCATTTCGGCGAGCGTCAGCACGCCCTCCGGGGTGTCGACCAGCAGGTCGTCGCCGCCGAACTCGTACAGCAGCTGCCGGCAGCGGCCGCACGGCACCAGCACCCGGCCGCGACCGTCCACGCACACGAAGTGCGTCAGCCGGCCGCCTCCGGTGGCCTGCAACTGGGAGACAAGCCCGCACTCGGCGCACAGGCCGACGCCGTACGAGGCGTTCTCCACGTTGCACCCGGTGACCGTGCGCCCGTCGTCGACGAGGGCCGCCGCGCCCACCGGGTAGCCGGAGTACGGGGCGTACGCATGGGACATCGCCTTCCGGGCGGCGTCGCGGAGCGCCTCCCACATGGCCTCGGTCACTTGCCCTGGCCCCTCTTGTACGGCATGCCGTCCGCCTTGGGCATCCGGAGCCGCTGCGCGGAGAGCGCGAGCACCAGCAGGGTGGTGACGTAGGGCGCGGCGTCCACGAACTGGCTGGGCAGCGCGTCGGTGAAGCCGTACCAGACGAACAGGACGGCCGACGTGGCGGCGGCGATGACCGCGGACACGTACTTCTTCCTGTAGAGCTGCCAGATCACCATCGCGACGAGCAGGATCGCCAGGAGCAGGAGCATCGCGTGGACGTTCTCGGCACCGCCGCGCAGCTTGAGGCTGTCGGTGAAGCCGAAGAGCCCGGCGCCGAGGGCCATGCCGCCCGGCATCCAGTTGCCGAAGATCATCGCGGCGAGGCCGATGTAACCACGGCCGCCGGTCTGGCCCTCCTGGTAGATGCCGGTGGAGACGATGGCCAGGAAGGCGCCGCCGAGGCCCGCGAGGGCGCCGGAGACGACGACGGCGATGTACTTGTACTTGTAGACGTTGACGCCGAGGGATTCGGCGGCGATCGGGTTCTCACCGCAGGACCGCAGCCGCAGGCCGAACGCGGTGCGCCACAGGACCCACCAGGTGGCGGGGATGAGCAGCAGCGCGACGACGGTCAGCAGCGAGAGGCCGGTGACCAGGCCGCCGAGCACGCCGGCCAGGTCGGAGACGAAGAACCAGTGCTTCCCCTGGAGGTCGGAGAGCCCGTCCGACAGCCCGGGGACGGTGATCCGGTCGATCGCCTCGATGCGGGGGGACTGCTTGGAGGAGCCGCCCTCGGCCTCGGCGAACGTGAAGTTGGACAGGTAGCGGGTGGCGCCGGTGGCCAGGATGGTGATGGCCACGCCGGAGACGATGTGGTTGACGTTGAACGTCACCGTCATCAGCGCGTGCAACAGGCCGCCGAGCGCGCCGCCCAGGATGCCCAGCGCGACGCCGGTCCACGGCCCCCACTGGTAGCCGGCCCAGGCACCGAACCAGGTGCCCATGATCATCATGCCTTCGAGGCCGATGTTGACCACGCCGGCCCGCTCGGACCACAGACCGCCGAGACCGGCCAGGCCGATGGGCACGGCGAGCTGGAGGGCGCCGGAGACCTGGCCCACGGAGGTGAGGTCGTCGGCGCCGCTGATCACACGGACCAGGGAGAAAAGCGCCAGGCCGCCGGCGATGATCAGCAGAACGACCGGCAGGGACATCCTGCGGCGTCCGCCGCCCTTCTTGGGCGCCGCGGCAGCGGCCGTAACAGTGCTCGTGGACTCGCTCATGCCGCCACGTCCTCCTTCTTCATTCGGGCCTGGGCGGCAAGCTCCTCGCCGACCTTCTGCTGCTGACGGCGCAGCCCGTACTGCCGGACGAGTTCGTACGCCACGACGACGGAGATCACGATCAGGCCCTGCATGATCGTGGCGATCTCCTTCTCGAAGCCGTACTGGTCCAGCGACGCGGACGCCTTGTCGAGGAAGGCGATGAGCAGCGCGGCGAAGAAGATGCCGACGGGGCTGTTGCGGCCGAGCAGGGCGATGGTGATGCCCGTGAAACCGACACCCACGGGGAAGCTCAGGCTGTACGTGTGGGTCTGGCCGAGCAGCATCGGCATACCGGCGAGACCGGCGACCGCGCCCGAGATCAGCATGGCGGTGAGGACCATCTTCTTCGCGTCCACGCCACTCGCCTGGGCGGCGGACCCGCTGGCGCCGGTGGCGCGCAGGTCGAAGCCGAAGCGGGTGCGGTTCAGGACGAACCAGTAGACGACGCCCAGCGCGAAGGCGACGAAGGTGAAGCCGTAGATGGTGCCGCCGTCCACGTCGAGGCCCGGCATCCAGCCGGACTCGGCGATCTCACCGGTGGTGAGGTCGTTGGAACCGGGAGGCTGCACACCGAGGTTGGCGGGCAGGATCATCCAGGCGATCAGGCTGGTGGCGATGGCGTTGAGCATGATCGTGGAGACCACCTCGCTGACACCGCGGGTGGTCTTCAGGACACCCGCGATACCGGCCCACAGGGCGCCGACGAGCATCGCGACGATGACGATCAACAGGATGTGGAGCGGGCCGGGCAGTTCGACGGCGGCACCGACGACCGCGGCGAGCATCACCGCCAGGCGGTACTGCCCGTCCACACCGATGTTGAACAGGTTCATCCGGAAGCCGATGGCGACCGCCAGCGCGGCGAGGTAGTACGTACCGGTCTGGTTGAGGATCAGGACCTGGATGTCCGTGAACTCCAGGCTCTGGAACATGATCCGGTACGGCTCGAACGGGTCACGGTTCGAGGCCAGCAGCACCACCGAGGTGAGCAGGAAGGCCACGACCAGGGCGAGCGCCGGGCCGGCGAGGCCCAGGATCAGCCGGTCCTTGTCGAACTTCTTCATCGGCCCTCACCGTTCGCGTTCTCGTCGTGGTGCTCGAGGTGGCCGGCCGCGGCACCGGTCATGGCCGAGCCCAGCTCCTCCGGGGTGATCGTGGCGGGGTCCGCGTCCGCGACCAGCCGGCCCCGGTACATCACCCGCAGGGTGTCGGAGAGCCCGATCAGCTCGTCCAGGTCGGCGGAGATCAGCAGCACCGCCAGGCCCTCGCGGCGCGCCTCGCGGATCTGGTCCCAGATCTGCGCCTGCGCGCCGACGTCCACGCCGCGGGTGGGGTGGGCGGCGATCAGCAGCTTGGGGGCGTGGCTCATCTCACGGCCGACGATCAGCTTCTGCTGGTTGCCGCCGGAGAGGGAGGCCGCGGTGACCTCGATCCCGGGGGTACGCACGTCGTACTCGCGCACGATCCGCTCGGTGTCCAGGCGGGCGGCCTTGATGTCGAGGATGCCGTGCTTGCTGTTGGGGGGCTCGGTGACGTGGCCGAGGATGCGGTTCTCCCACAGCGGGGACTCCAGCAGCAGGCCATGACGGTGACGGTCCTCGGGGATGTACCCGATGCCGCCCTCACGGCGCTTGCGGGTCGGCGCGTGCGAGATGTCGGTGCCGTCGAGGGTGATCACGCCGCCGTCGGGGTCCCGCAGGCCGATCAGGGCCTCGATGAGCTCGGTCTGGCCATTGCCCTCGACGCCGGCGATGCCCATCACCTCGCCCTTGTGGATGGTGAAGCCGATGCCCGCGAGGACCTCGCGGACGATGCCGTCCGGGTCCGTCTCGGTCAGCCGCAGGTCCTCGACCGTCAGCATCGGTACGTCGGTGACCGTCGACTCCCGGGTCTCCGGCGAGGGCAGCTCCGCGCCGACCATCAGCTCGGCGAGCTGCTTGGTGGTCGCGGTGCGGGGGTCCGCGGTGCCGACCGTCGTGCCGCGCCGGATGACGGTGATGTCGTCGGCGACGGACAGCACCTCGCCCAGCTTGTGGGAGATGAAGATGACGGTGAGCCCCTCCGCCTTGAGCTCACGCAGGTTGGCGAAGAGCGCGTCGACCTCCTGCGGGACGAGCACCGCGGTCGGCTCGTCCAGGATGAGCGTGCGGGCGCCCCGGAAGAGGACCTTGAGGATCTCCACGCGCTGGCGGTCTGCGACACCGAGCTGCTCGACCAGTACGTCGGGCCGGACGTTCAGCCCGTACGCGTCCGAGATCTCCTCGATCTTCTTACGGGCCCTGGCGCCGATGCCGTACAGCTTCTCGCTGCCCAGGACGACGTTCTCCAGCACGGTGAGGTTGTCGGCCAGCATGAAGTGCTGGTGGACCATGCCGATGCCGATCGCGATGGCGTCGGCCGGGCTGGAGAAGGAGACCTGCTTTCCGTCGATCGTGATGGTGCCCTCGTCCGGCTTCTGCATGCCGTAGAGGATCTTCATCAGGGTCGACTTGCCGGCCCCGTTCTCAC
Source organism: Streptomyces gobitricini (assembly GCF_039532985.1). Taxonomy (NCBI): domain Bacteria; kingdom Bacillati; phylum Actinomycetota; class Actinomycetes; order Kitasatosporales; family Streptomycetaceae; genus Streptomyces; species Streptomyces gobitricini. The sequence goes on from NZ_BAAASR010000009.1 coordinate 31,573, forward strand.
CGATGAGGGCGTGGACGGTGCCCTTGCGGATGGTGATGTCGATGTCGTGGTTGGCGACGACGCCGGGGAAGCGCTTGGTGATGCCGCGCAGTTCTACGGCGGCAGCCGGCGGCGATGACGGACTGGACGCGTTGATGACGCACTCTCCTTGGCGGGAAAGGAGCTTCGGGAGCAAGGGGGGCTGGTGGGCAAGTGCCGAAGTTATCGCGCCACTCGGGGCTCTACGCGCGTAGCGACGACGAAGGGAAGAACAACCGGGGCGGAACACGGCCCGGGTCCGGAGAGCGCGGCTCGCGCCACACTCTCCGGACCCGCGCTCGCGTGTTCCGGCCGCGCGGTTACGGGGCGGTCTTGACCTTGATCTTGTCGGCGATGATGTCGGCCTTGGCCTGGTCCACGGCCTTGATGACGTCGGTCATCTTGGTGAAGGCCGGGTTGGAACGGGCCAGGCCCACGCCGTCCTCCTCGAGGCCGTAGCGGATCTCACCGTTCTGCGGCTTGCCCTCCTGGACCGACTTGATCAGGTTGAAGACGGCGCCCGAGACGTCCTTGGTCACCGAGGTGAGGATGTAGTCCTTGTAGGCCGCCAGGCCCTTCTGGCTGTACTGGTCCGAGTCGACGCCGATGGCCCACTTCTTCGCCTTGGCGGCGGCCTCGATGGAACCGGCGCCCGCGAGACCGGCGGCGGCGTAGATCACGTCGGCGCCGGCGTCGATCTGGCCCTGCGCCGCGGCCTTGCCCAGGTCCGGCTTGGAGAAGCCACCGAAGTCCGGCGGCTGCGTCAGGTACTGGACCTTGACGTTGACGTTCTTGTTGGTGTCCTTGACACCCTGGACGAAGCCCGCCTCGAACTTCTTGATCAGCGGGATCTCGACACCGCCGATGAAGCCGACCGTGTTCGTCTTGGTCACCTTGGCGGCGGCGACGCCGGCCAGGTAGGAGCCCTGCTCCTCGTTGAAGACCAGGTTGGCGATGTTCTTGCCGGTCTTCGAGGTGTCGTCGACGAGGCCGAAGGTGGTCTTCGGGAACTTCGGCGCGACCTCGGCAACGGCCGGGCCGTACGCGAAGCCGACCCCGATGACCGGGTTGTTGCCGGAGCGGGCCAGCTCGGTGAGGCGCTGGACCTTGTCCGGGTCGCCCTCGCCCTCGCTCGGCTCGGCCTCGGTGCCCTTGACCCCGAGCTCCTTCTCGGCCTTCTCCAGGCCGGCGTAGGCGGCGTCGTTGAAGGACTGGTCGCCACGGCCACCGATGTCGTACGCGATGGCGACCTTGGGCTCGCCGCTGTCGGCGGTGTTCGACGATTTTCCGCCACACGCGGTGGCGCTGAGCGCGAGTGCCGCGGACGCGACGCCCACGGTTGCGATCCTGGTGATCCGGCGCAAGGGAGGCTCCTTCGACCTGACCTAAGCGCCACTTCCGGCGCTGGTTTTGCGGCGATCGTAACGCGCGTAGATGTCAGATAAAGACCTGTACGGAAGCCGTTATCGATTCGTCGCGTACAGGCTGTGCGCCGGCCACCTGCCGTGGGTAGGCAAGGGGCGCGTACCACCCCGGCACGACCGACCCCTCTGGCCTGCGACGATCAAGCGGGCGACGGCGCCGGCCGGCCACCGGTGGCGCCATCGGCGGCTCGTGGCACCACTTTTGGCCAGGGCCGGCACTCCGGGAAACCCCTGGTGGCCGTCGACCGTCCGCACTACGCCGATCGGCGGCCCCGGCCCGGTTCCGACCCCCGCAAACGGGGCGGACTCCCTGTCCGGCGAGACCACCATCGGCACCCACGCTCACCATGAGCATCGCGCCGGCCGCCTCGCTTCCGAGCTTCGCCGCGCCGGCGTCCGCCGCCTCGGAACCGCCCGGCGGCGGCGCGGAGGCGGACGGAGGCGGCGTGCAGGCAGCCGGAGGCGGCGTGGAGGCGGCCGGAGGCGGCCGCCCGGGTGCCGCCCCGCGCACGGGCGGCAGCACCCGCGCCTCGAAGCGCCGCGCCAGGACCGTCCACGTCGGCCGGGACGGCACCACGTTCCCCGTGCGGGACGCGTGGAGAGCACCCGCCGGGGCGGGACGCTTCGCTGACCCGCGGGAACGGTGGCCGTCCGGCCTCACGCCCGGGGGCTCGACACGCGGACCGTGGCGCCCGGGCGACCGGAGGCCTCGCGACAGAGGGCGTCAGGGCCTTGGCGCGGGGCGTCCTTCGGTCGCGGGACGCGGCGTGGCGGGCGGCTCCTGCGCTCCGTCGGCGTCGAGGAGCGCGGCGGCGGTGAAGAGTTCGACGCCCACCCGGATGGCCTCCTCGTCGATGTCGAAGTTGCCCCGGTGGAGGTCGAGCCGGGAGGTGTCGCCCGGCCGGCGGACACCCAGCCGGGCCATCGCGCCGGGGACGTGCTCCATGTACCAGGAGAAGTCCTCGCCGCCGAGGCTCTGCTCGGTGTCCTCGATCGCGTACACGCCGCACCGGGCGGCCATCGCGTCGTGCAGCAGCTGGGCCACGGACGCGTCGTTGACGACCGGCGGGACGCCGCGTACGTACTCGATCTGGCACTTGGCGCCGTACAGCGTCGCCACCTCGTCGATCGCCGCGTACACCTGGTCCGGGGCGTGCCGCCAGGCCTCCAGGTCCAGGCAGCGGACCGTGCCGCCCAGCTCGGCGCGCTGGGGGATGACGTTGGGGGCGTGCCCCGCCTCGATGCGGCCCCACGTCAGGACCAGCCCGGAACGGGTGTCGATCCGGCGTGAGAGGACGGCGGGCGCGTCGACGGCGACGCGGGCCGCCGCGGTGACCATGTCCGTGGTCAGATGCGGGCGCGCGGTGTGACCGCCGGGCCCGTCGAGGGTGACCTCCAGGCGGTCGCAGGCGGAGGTGATCGGCCCGGTGCGCAGCCCGATGCGGCCCACGTCGACGCGCGGGTCGCAGTGCACGGCGACGATCCGGCCGACTCCGTCCAGCACGCCGGCGTCGATGGCGGTGATCGCGCCGCCCGGCATGACCTCCTCGGCGGGCTGGAAGATCAGGCGTACGGCGCCCGGCAGCAGTCCCTGGCGGGCCAGGTCCGCCAGCACCAGGCCGGCGCCGAGCACGACGGTGGTGTGCACGTCGTGGCCGCAGGCGTGGGCCCGGTCCGGCACCGTGGAGCGGTACGGGACGTCCGTCTTGGTGTCCGGGATGGGCAGCGCGTCGATGTCGGCGCGGATCGCCAGCATGGGGCGGACGCCGTCCCACGAACCGATGTCGCACGTCAGCCCCGTGCCACCGGGCAGGACCCGGGGGCTGAGCCCGGCCGCTTCGAGGCGCGTCTTGATCGCCGCGGTGGTGCGGAACTCCTGGAAGCCCAGCTCGGGGTGCATGTGCACATCCCGGCGGAACGCGATCAACTCGGCGCGCAGGGTCTCTGGCAGCGCGCCGAGGAGGGGCGTATCGCCGGGAACGTCTGTTTCGGGGTCGCGGGACATCACCTTGTTCACCCATGACAGGGTAGGCGCGTTTCGCCCTCAACTAACGTGTGATCTATAAAACTTCAGCCCGATAGGGGAAAGAAACCCTGGACGGCGGGCTTGAGCGCCAGGTCAAGTGGGTAAGCTCACGCCTTTTCAGGCACGTGTCGAACCTTCTCGATCGCGTTCCGGTCGGACGTTCGGGCCCGTGATCGGGCCCGGGCGGGCCGGGGTCTCACGCTCCGGTGAGTGACAGGCCGTGCGCCGACCGTGCCGATTCGGCCACACCCGCCAGGAAGCCCTGCGCGCGTGGTGAGGCGGTGTCACGCAGCCACTCCGGCGCTATCCCGCACACGGTGATCGTGACGCCGGTCCCCGCGAGGGCCGCGGGGAGGGTGTGCACCACCGTGGAAGGGAAGCTCAGTACCGTACGGCCGATCGGGCCGCGCCGGGCGATCACCTCCAGCGGCAGGTCCGGCCGGACGATCTCCAGGCCCGTCTCCACCGCTATCCGGTGCAGCTTCTCCACACTCTCGCGACGGTGTGCGAAGTAGCGCGTGGCGCCGTGGGCGGTGGCCAGCGCGGCGACCGCCCCGACGTACCGGCCGGGGTCCACCACGCCCGTCTCCACCAGCGACGTGCCCACCAGGTCCGCGCCCCGGGTCAGCCGGGGCGGGCCGAACCGGGCGCGGGTCCAGGCGAAGCGGTTGGTGGTCACCGTGGCGCCCACCGGGGCCTCGGCGAGCGGCAGGGCGGTGAAGACCTCGACCGTGCGGCGGCGCCCCGGCGCGAGGCGGCGGCGGGCCAGGGCGGTGACCGGGGCGAGGGCCAGTTCGCGCGGGTCCCGCAGGCCGCGGCGGTGCCAGCGCACGAGCCGTTCGCCCCGGGCGAGCTGGGCGGCGAACTCCATGGTGGCCGTGCCGTCGTCGACGACCGTGAGGGCGCGCGGGCCGAACAGCGTCAGCAGGAGCTGTACGTACCGGGAGAACGGGTCCCCGATGATCACCCGCTCGGCGCGCACCAGGGACTGCGCCAGCTCCCGCAGCGCCCGCGCCAGAGAGCCTCGGCCGCCCCGCGCCTCCTGCCAGCGGACGGCGAACCCCTCGTCGCGCGCCAGGCCGGCCATCCGCCGCAGCTGGCCGCGCGACATCGGGTCGGTGGGCGACAGGACGACGACGAGGAGATCGGGGCGGCCGGCGTGGTGGGCCCACTCCAGGACGTTCAGGAGCTGTACGGGGCTCTCGACGAAGGCGAGGTTCGCCGACCGGTTCGCGGATCCGGCCCGGGGCACGGCGGTCATACCCCGGCCGGGACGCGGCGGAGCTTCTTCATGGGGGCGAGCTCCGACTCGTAGACCTTCTTGACGCCGTCGCCGAGGGCGGTCTCGATGGTGCGGATGTCGCGCACGAGGCGGGTGAGACCGCCCGGCTCGACGGAGGCGGCCTGGTCGGAGCCCCACATGGCGCGGTCGAGGGTGATGTGGCGCTCGACGAAGCAGGCGCCGAGGGCGACGGCGGCCAGGGTGGTCTGCAGGCCGGTCTCGTGTCCGCTGTAGCCGATCGGGATGTTGGGGTAGTCCCGCATCAGGGACTGGATCACACGGAGGTTCAGTTCCTCGGCCCTGGCCGGGTAGGTGGAAGTGGCGTGGCAGAGCAGGATGTTGTCGCTGCCCAGCACCTCCACGGCGTGGCGGATCTGCTTCGGGGTCGACATTCCGGTGGACAGGACGACGGTGCGGCCGGTGGCGCGCAGCGCGCGCAGCAGTTCGTCGTCGGTGAGGCAGGCGGAGGCGACCTTGTGGGCGGGGACGTCGAACTTCTCCAGGAACGCCACGGCCTCGGTGTCCCACGGGGAGGCGAACCAGTCGATGCCGCGCTCGCGGCAGTGCTCGTCGATGGCGCGGTACTCGGCTTCGCCGAACTCCACGCGGTGGCGGTAGTCGATGTACGTCATCCGGCCCCAGGGCGTGTCGCGCTCGATGTGCCACTGGTCGCGCGGGGTGCAGATCTCGGGGGTGCGCTTCTGGAACTTGACGGCGTCGCACCCCGCGTCGACGGCGGCGTCGACGAGCGCGATGGCCTTGTCGAGGTCACCGTTGTGGTTGATGCCGATCTCGCCCGTGATGTAGACGGGCCGGCCGGGGCCGGTGGTCTTGCGGCCGAGTATGCGCAGGCGGGGGTCCATGGAGGGTCCTTACGTCGCGGGGGTGTGCAGGGTGGGGCCGAGGAGCCAGGTCGCGATCTCCCGGATCGCCCCCGCGCCGCCGGGGGTCGCGGTGACGGCTCGGGCTGCGGCCCGTACGGAGTCGTGGGCGCTCGCGACGGCGACGGGCCAGCCGACGAGGCCGAAGCAGGGCAGGTCGTTGACGTCGTTGCCGGCGTAGAGCACCCGGCGGGGGTCGATGGCGTGGTCGTCGCACCACTGCTTGAGCGCCAGGTCCTTGCGGTCGACGCCGTGCAGGACGGGGACGGCGAGCTTGCGGGCGCGGGCGGCGACGACGGGGTTCTGCTCGGTGGACAGGACCAGCAGCCGGACCCCGGCGCGGCGGAGCGCGGCGACGCCGAGCCCGTCGCCCCGGTGTACGGCGACGAGCTCGCGCCCGTCGGAGTCGACGAGCACCCGGTCGTCGGTCTGGGTGCCGTCGAAGTCCAGGATGACGGCGTCGACGTCGGCGAGCGTCGGCGTGGCCGCCGCGTCCAGCAGCGGCGCGAGCGCGCGGGCACGGGCGAGGTCATGCGGGTCGTCGATCTCCAGGACGCGGGCGGCGTCGGTGACGACGAGCGCGGTGCGGCCGAAGAACCGGTGCCGGTGCTCCCGGAAGCCGCGCGCGTCCATGGCGTACGCCGCGCCGGTCTCCAGGTACTCGGGCGCGCGGTCCTGGCGCCGGGGGCGGTGGGCCTGGTCATGGTTGACCCCGTGGGCGTCGTGCTCCTCCCGCCACAGGAAGCCGTGGGACGGCGCGACCGTCAGCGCCGTGCCGGCGTCGCCGTCCAGGACCCGGGCGGCGACGCCGTCGACGTCCCGCGCGGTCAGGAAGGGGCTGGTGCACTGCACGAGCAGGACCACGTCGACCGGGCGGGCGTGCCGGTCCTCGAAGGCGTCCATCGCGTGGAGCACCGCCGACTCGCTGGTCGCCGTGTCACCGGCGAGGCCGACGGGCCGCTGGACCGCCTCGGCGCCGGCGGCGCGGGCGGTGTCCGCGATGGCGGGGTCGTCGGTCGAGACGACGACGTCCGTCACCCGCCGGGCGCCCAGGCAGGCGCGTACCGCGCGGGCGACCAGGGGTACGCCGCCGACGGCCGCCAGGTTCTTGCCGGGCACGCCCTTCGAGCCGCCCCGGGCGGGTATGACGGCGAGGACGGTGCGGCGGGCGGGGCCGGGGGGCGGGCGGGTGG
>NZ_BAAASR010000010.1:0-98173 GCF_039532985.1 Streptomyces gobitricini
ACCGCCGAACAATTATTAGCCTCAGTCCCCGGACATTTATGTCCGGGGACTGAGGCTTTTCTGCGTTCCGGTGGTACGAGTGGAAAGGGGCACCGGTTCCCCTTCGCGCGTGCGGCGTTTGCGGGCCGGTCGGCCTCTCGGTGCCGGTTAGGCATTCCCGCTCGTCCGGGGTATGCTTTATCTCGTTGCCGAGGGGAAATCCCCGAAGCGGCAAGTCGGCCCCTATAGCTCAGTCGGCAGAGCGTCTCCATGGTAAGGAGAAGGTCAACGGTTCGATTCCGTTTGGGGGCTCAGAGAAGGAAGAAGGCCCCCCGCCCAAGTGGCGGGGGGCCTTCTTCGTTTTCCCGTTCGGTCAGTCCGTGTGCGGTTCCGGGACGCGCATCGCGAGAATGGCCATGTCGTCGGACGGGGGCTCGGGGGCGAAGCGTTCGACCGCGCGCATCACGCGGGCGGTGACGGCGCCGGCCGTCAGGCCCGTACACGTGGTGAGAACGTCGATGAGTCCGTCGTCGCCGAGCATGCGGGAGCCCTCGCGGCGCTCGGTGACGCCGTCGGTGACGCAGAGGAGGACATCGCCCGGGTCGAGGGTGACGGTCTCCTCGTACAGCTCCAGGTCATCCATGACGCCGAGGAGGGGCTGGGGCTCGGCGGCCGGTTCGACCGTGCCGTCCTGGCGGAGACGGAGCGGGAGAGGATGGCCGGCACAGACCACCTTGAGGAGGGCGCTGCCGTCCTCCTGGGGCCACAGCTCGCCGTACAGGAGCGTGAGGAAGCGGCTGCGGGCCCCCTCGTCGAGGATCGCGGCGTTGAGGCGCTCCAGGACCGCCGGGCCGCCGAGACCCTCGCGGGCCAGCAGACGCAGGGCGTGGCGGGCGAGGCCGGTGACGGCCGCCGCCTCCGGGCCCGTACCGCAGACGTCGCCGATGGCGAAGCCGTACGCGTTGTCGTGGATGGGGAAGAGGTCGTAGAAGTCGCCGCCGACCTCGTTGCCCTCGCCGGCCGCGCGGTAGATGACGTCCACCTCGACGCCGGGGATCTGCGGGAGGCCCGGGGGCAGCAGGCTGCGCTGGAGGGACTGGCTGATGGCCATGCGCTCGGAGTAGAGGCGGGCGTTGTCCAGGGCCAGGGCCGCCCGGCGGGAGAGGTCCTCCGCGAGCTCCAGGATCTCCTGACGGAAGTGGTCGTCGGAGGGCTTGCCGAGGGTCAGCATGCCGATGACGCGGTTACGGGCGACCAGCGGCAGGACGACGGTCTCGCCGCCGACCGCGCCGGCCGTGGCCAGCGTCGTACCGATGCCGGAGGAGAGTGTGGTGGAGCCGAGGCCCAGCTCGCGCATGGAGGTGCGCAGAGCCGCCTCGTGGGCGGCGTCGGCGGGGGCCGTCCAGACGCGGGCGCCCGGGGAGGGGACCGGCTCGGGCGGGGGGATCCTGGAGAGGAGGGCCTTGAGGCCGTCGATGCGCTCCTCGTCCTCGTGCAGGACGTAGGAGAGGTAGGGCTCCGAGGTAGGGTCGGCGATCGTGTAGACGGCGCACCAGGTCGCGAGCGTGGGCACGGTCATCTGCGCCATCAGCGCCAGTGTCTGGTCGCGGTCGAGGGTGCCGGCGAGCAGGTCGGAGGCCTCGACGAGGAAGCTGAGGGAACCGCGGCGGAGGCGCTCCAGCTCGCCGAGGCGGGCGGATTCGACCGCGAGGGCGATACGGTCGGCGGCGAACTGGAGGCGGAGGGCCTCCTCGTTCGAGTACCGGGCCGCGGCTTCGGCGGCGACGCCCAGGGAGCCGGTGAGACGGCCCTCGACCTTGAGGGGGACGGTGACGACCGAGCGCATGCCGGTGCCGTTGAGGAGAGGGACGGAGCCGGGGACGGCCGACAGGTCCTCGTGGACGGCGGGCATGCGGGCGGAGGAGTAGCGCCCGGTGCCGGCGGCCTCGACGGGGACGCGGGCGAAGCGCTGGCGGGCTGAGGGCAGACCGGTGGTGGCGCGCACCTCCAGCTCCGTCTCGTCGTCGGTGGCGAGGAGGAGGAACGCGGCGTCGCCGTCCAGCATGTCGCGGGCGCGCTCGACGGTGCGCTGGAGGAGTCCGTCCAGGTCGTCGGGGGCGGGGGAGCCGATGAACACCTCGAACGGGTCGGTGCTGCGGCTCTCGTTGCTGGAGTCGACGGGGGTGCGGGGCGGGGACTGGAGGATGGCGCGTTCGTAGTCCCGTACCAGGAGACAGACGGTGGACGGTTCGCCGTGGGTGTCCCGTACGCGCAGGTGGGAGGCGTAGACCGGGATGACGCGGCCGTCGGCGCCGCGGATGCCGTAGCTGCCCTCCCAGCGGGAGAGACGGAGGGCCTCGGCGATGCCGGTGCCGATGCCCGGGGTGTGGGGCCAGGCGGCCAGGTCGCCGAGGGGCTTGCCGACGACCTGCTCGGCGGCGTACCCGAAGAGGTGCTCGGCGTCCTCGTTCCAGGCGGTGATCGTGCCGTTGCGGTCGATCTGGGTGACGGCGACCCGGACCCGGTCCTCCGCGACCGGGAGGAGCTCGGTGGCGACGACGGGGCCGGCGGAGCGGGTGCCGACGGGGCGTTCGGGGAGGTCGAGCTGGAACCAGACCTGCTTGCGGGTGGGGGAGTACTCCACACCCCAGCGGGAGGCGAGGGCGGCGCACAGGAGCAGCCCGCGGCCGTTCTCGCTGTCGGGGTTGGTCAGGGAGCGGCTGGTGCCCTGGAGCGGCACCTCGCGCTCGGGGTAGCGGTCGGCGACCTCGACGCGTACGCCGTTCTCGGTGCGCAGGCACAGGACGTCGGCGGCGGTGCCGGCGTGGATGACGGCGTTGGTGACGAGTTCGCTGGTCAGGACGACCGCGTCGTCGACGACGTCGGTGTACCCCCAGCCCTGGAGGGTGTCCCGGACGAAGGCCCGGGCGGTCGCCACGGACCGTCCCACGGGTTCGAAGGTGGCGGCCGCCCGAGCGGTGATCACAGAACTCCTCGTACACATCTCGACGCCCGGCTCTGCCATGATCGGCCCTGCCCCTCCCCGTGCCCGGTGCCCGTGCAGCGTCGCGCCGCCCCTGCCGGGCGGACCGGGGCGGTTGGACAGCCGGATGCCAGGTTACTTACCTTCGCTGTCCGGGCGGATGGTGGTCACCGCTGTTTCCGTCCCCCGAGGACGGGGACGTTATGCGAAGCTGCCGAACTGTTATGGCCTGGTTCTGTCGTGGTGAAACACTGGGAAGGCTTCCAGCGGCAGAGGGAGCGGAAATGCCCGAGCAGTACGGTCAACCCCTTCGGGAGGGACACGGTGGAGTCTGGCGTGACGGCGCGGGGCGGTAGCACGCGCGCGAAGGGCGGACGGCCCCGGAGTGGTGGGACCGTCGAGGTGGACGCCGCCGCACTGGACCGGTTGCTGGCGGCTCTGGTGTCGATGCGGGACGGTAATTTCCGCAAGCGGCTGACCGTCACCGGCGACGGTGTGATGGCGGAGATCTCGGCCGTCTTCAACGAGGTCGCGGACCGCCAGCTGCACCTGACCGGTGAGCTGTCGCGGGTCCGGCGGATGGTCGGGCGCGAGGGCAAGCTGTCCGAGCGGCTGGAGGTCGGGGCCAGCGAGGGCGCGTGGGCGCAGGCCATCGAGGCCGCCAACGCGCTGGTGGACGACATGACCCGGCCGGTCTCCGAGGTCGGGCGGGTGCTGTCCGCGGTCGCGGAGGGCGACCTGGACCAGCGGATGGAGTTGCGGTCGGAGGGTGCGGACGGGGCGGCGCGCCCACTGCGGGGCGAGTTCCTGAAGGTCGCCCGTACGGTGAACAACCTGGTCGACCAGCTGTCGGCGTTCACCGACGAGGTGACGCGCGTGGCGCTGGAGGTCGGTACCGAGGGCAAGCTGGGCGGCCAGGCGCAGGTCCGGGGCATGTCGGGGTCGTGGAAGGACCTGACGGACTCGGTCAACACCATGGCGTACCGGCTGACCGCTCAGGTACGTGACATCGCTCTCGTCACGACGGCGGTCGCCAAGGGTGACCTGTCACGCAAGGTCACCGTTCATGTGGCCGGCGAGATGCTGCAGCTGAAGAACACCGTCAACACGATGGTGGACCAGCTGTCGTCGTTCTCCTCCGAGGTCACGCGGGTGGCGCGTGAGGTGGGTACGGAGGGCGAGCTGGGCGGCCAGGCGGAGGTGCCGGGCGTCGCCGGGGTGTGGAAGGACCTGACCGACTCCGTCAACACCATGGCGGGGAACCTGACGTCTCAGGTGCGGGGTATCGCCGAGGTGACGACGGCCGTCGCGAACGGCGACCTGTCGCAGAAGGTGACGGTGAGCGCGCGGGGTGAGGTGGCGCAGCTCGCCGACACGATCAACCAGATGACCGAGACGCTGCGGACGTTCGCCGACGAGGTGACACGGGTGGCGAGCGAGGTCGGCGCCGAGGGGCTGCTGGGCGGTCAGGCGCAGGTGCCGGGCGCGGCCGGAACCTGGAAGGACCTCACCGATTCGGTCAACACGGTCTTCCGGAACCTGACGACGCAGGTGCGGGACATCGCGCAGGTGACGACGGCGGTGGCGAACGGCGACCTGTCGCAGAAGGTCACCGTCGATGTGGCCGGTGAAATGCTGGAGCTGAAGAACACCGTCAACACGATGGTGGACCAGCTGTCCGCCTTCGGCTCCGAAGTGACCCGTGTGGCGCGGGAGGTGGGCGTCGAGGGCCGGCTGGGCGGCCAGGCGGGGGTGCCCGGTGCGGCGGGGACCTGGAAGGACCTGACCGACTCGGTGAACACGGCGTTCCGTAACCTCACCGGTCAGGTGCGGGACATCGCGCAGGTGACGACGGCGGTGGCGAACGGCGACCTGTCGCAGAAGGTCACCGTCGACGTCGCGGGCGAGATGCTGGAGCTGAAGAACACCGTCAACACGATGGTGGCGCAGCTGTCGTCGTTCGCGGACCAGGTGACGCGGATGGCGCGGGACGTGGGCACGGAGGGCCGGCTCGGCGGGCAGGCGCGGGTGCCGGGTGTCTCCGGTACGTGGAAGGAGCTGACGGACTCCGTCAACTTCATGGCCGGCAACCTCACGTCGCAGGTGCGTCAGATCGCGCAGGTGACGACGGCGGTGGCGCGGGGCGACCTGTCGCAGAAGATCGACGTGGACGCGCGCGGGGAGATCCTGGAGCTGAAGAACACCATCAACACGATGGTGGACCAGTTGTCGGCGTTCGCGGAGCAGGTGACCCGGGTGGCCCGCGAGGTGGGCACGGACGGGCGGCTCGGCGGGCAGGCACAAGTACCGGGCGTCGCCGGTGTGTGGCGGGACCTGACGGACTCGGTGAACGGCATGGCCGGGAACCTCACCGCCCAGGTGCGGAACATCGCGCAGGTCGCCACGGCGGTGGCGCGGGGCGACCTGTCGCAGAAGATCGACGTGGACGCGCGCGGGGAGATCCTGGAGCTGAAGAACACCCTCAACACGATGGTGGACCAGCTGTCGAACTTCGCCGAGCAGGTGACCCGGGTGGCCCGCGAGGTGGGCACCGAGGGCATCCTGGGCGGCCAGGCGGAGGTGCAGGGCGTCTCCGGCACCTGGAAGGACCTCACCCAGTCCGTCAACTCGATGGCGAACAACCTCACCTCCCAGGTGCGGAACATCGCCGAGGTGACCACGGCGGTCGCCAAGGGTGACCTGTCGAAGAAGATCACCGTCGATGCGCGCGGGGAGATCCTCGACCTGGTGACCACCGTCAACACGATGGTGGACCAGCTGTCGAACTTCGCCGACGAGGTGACCCGCGTCGCCCGTGAGGTGGGTACGGAGGGCATCCTCGGCGGCCAGGCCAGGGTGCGGGGTGTCACCGGCATCTGGAAGGACCTGAGCGACAACGTCAATGTGATGGCCAACAACCTGACCTCCCAGGTGCGGAACATCTCGCGGGTGTCGTCGGCCGTCGCCAACGGTGACCTGACCAAGAAGGTGACGGTCGAGGCGAGGGGCGAGGTGGCCGAGCTCGCCGACACGGTCAACACCATGGTGACGACCCTGTCCTCGTTCGCCGACGAGGTGACGCGCGTGGCGCGTGAGGTGGGCACGGAGGGTGAGCTGGGCGGTCAGGCCAGGGTGCCGGGTGTCTCCGGTACGTGGAAGGACCTGACCGAGTCGGTGAACTCGATGGCGTCCAACCTGACCGGTCAGGTGCGCCAGATCGCCACGGTCACCACCGCCATCGCCAAGGGCGACCTCACCAAGAAGATCGACATCGACGCGCGCGGTGAGATCCAGGAGCTGAAGAACACCATCAACACGATGGTGGACCAGCTGTCGTCGTTCGCCGAGGAGGTCACCCGGGTCGCGCGTGAGGTGGGGACGGAGGGCATCCTCGGCGGCCAGGCGCGCGTGCGGGACGTGGACGGCACCTGGCGGGACCTGACGGAGTCGGTGAACGAGATGGCCGGGAACCTGACGCGGCAGGTGCGCGCCATCGCGGCCGTGGCCACGGCGGTGACCCGCGGCGACCTGAACCTCAAGATCGACGTGGACGCGGCGGGTGAGATCCAGGTACTCCAGGACAACATCAACACGATGATCGCCAACCTGCGCGACACCACCCTGGCCAACGAGGAGCAGGACTGGCTCAAGGGCAACCTCGCCCGGATCTCCGGCCTCATGCAGGGCCGGCGCGACCTCGACGACGTGGCCTCGCTGATCATGAGCGAGCTCACCCCGGTCGTCTCGGCGCAGCACGGCGCGTTCTTCCTCGCGATGCCGACCGGTGGGGGCAATGAGATCGGGGCGGACGAGGACGGCTCGTACGAGCTGGTCATGCGTGGCAGCTACGGCTACTCGTCCGGGGCGATGCCCACCTCGTTCCGGCCCGGCGAGACGCTGATCGGGACGGCGGCCGAGGAGAAGCGGACCATCCAGGTCAATGTGCCGCCGGGTTACCTGAGGATCTCCTCCGGGCTCGGTGAGGCGGCCCCGGCGCATGTGATCGTGCTGCCGGTGCTGTTCGAGGGGAAGGTCCTCGGGGTGATCGAGCTGGCGTCGTTCCAGCCCTTCACCCAGATCCAGCGCGACTTCCTCAACCAGATCGCCGAGATGATCGCCACGAGCGTCAACACCATCAGCGTCAACACCAAGACCGAGGTGCTGCTGAAGCAGTCGCAGGAGCTGACCGAGCAGCTCCGGGAGCGCTCGGCCGAACTGGAGAGCCGCCAGAAGGCACTTCAGGACTCCAACGCCGAACTGGAGGAGAAGGCCGAGCTGCTGGCGCAGCAGAACCGCGACATCGAGGTGAAGAACACCGAGATCGAGGAGGCGCGGCAGGTGCTGGAGGAGCGGGCCGAACAACTCGCGGTCTCCATGCGCTACAAGTCGGAGTTCCTGGCGAACATGTCGCACGAGCTGCGTACGCCGCTGAACTCGCTGCTCATCCTGGCGAAGCTGCTGGCGGACAACGCCGACGGGAACCTGTCCCCGAAGCAGGTCGAGTTCGCCGAGACCATCCACGGCGCGGGCTCGGACCTGCTCCAGCTGATCAACGACATCCTGGACCTGTCCAAGGTCGAGGCGGGCAAGATGGACGTCAGCCCGACCCGGATCGCGCTGGTGCAGCTCGTCGACTACGTGGAGGCCACCTTCCGGCCGCTGACCGCGGAGAAGGGGCTCGACTTCTCGGTGCGGGTCTCGCCGGAGCTGCCCGCGACACTCCACACCGACGAGCAGCGGCTGCTCCAGGTGCTGCGGAACCTGCTGTCGAACGCGGTGAAGTTCACCGACAGCGGGGCGGTCGAGCTGGTGATCCGCCCGGCCAAGGCGGATGTGCCGCAGTCGATCCGGGAGCAGCTGCTGGAGGCCGGTTCGCTGCGTGACCCGGAGGGTGACCTGATCGCCTTCTCGGTGACGGACACCGGGATCGGCATCGCGGCCAGCAAGATGCGGGTGATCTTCGAGGCGTTCAAGCAGGCGGACGGTACGACCAGTCGCAAGTACGGGGGTACGGGGCTGGGGCTGTCGATCAGCCGGGAGATCGCCCGGCTGCTGGGCGGCGAGATCCACGCGGCGAGCGAGCCGGGGCGCGGGTCCACCTTCACGCTGTACCTGCCGCTGCACGCGAGCGAGCTGCCCCCACAGGGTTACGGGCACGGCCATGGGGCGGATTTCCACCACGGTGCCGACGACGGGGCTCTGGACGTCCACGGGCTGCCCGCCGTCGGCCCGGGTCCCGAGCGTTCCGACCGTCGTTCCGGCGCGGGGGCCCTGTTCCGGCACCGGCGCAGGGCGGCGCTGGGTGCCGCGGAGCAGCGGCCCGCGCTGTCGGGCCAGCCCGGTCAGCCGGGCCAGCCCTCCGGTGCGGCGTCGGGATCCGCCGGGGCGCAGGGGGCTGCCGGGGCGTCAGCGGCCTCCGGAGCGGCCGGGGCCGCGGAGGCGTGGCCGGTGGCCGGTCAGGAGCAGCACGAGGCGAGGCGTACCTTCGAGTTCCACGGTGAGAAGGTGCTCATCGTCGACGACGACATCCGCAATGTCTTCGCCCTCACCAGCGTGCTGGAGCAGCACGGGCTGTCCGTGCTGTACGCGGAGAACGGGCGGGAGGGCATCGAAGTCCTGGAGCAGCACGACGATGTGACGGTCGTACTGATGGACATCATGATGCCCGAGATGGACGGCTATGCGACGACCACCGCGATCCGTCGGATGCCGCAGTTCGCCGGCCTGCCGATCATCGCGCTCACCGCGAAGGCCATGAAGGGCGACCGCGAGAAGGCGATCGAGTCGGGCGCTTCCGATTACGTTACGAAGCCGGTGGATCCGGATCATCTGCTCGCCGTGATGGAGCAGTGGATGAGCGGAGAGTGAGCGGAAGCGGGGGAAAACCTGGCGAGTTGCTGACTGACTGTGGTTGAAAGCGTGTGAGGGCCCCGTATTCGGGGAACTTTCTGGTCTCCCACCGCGTTTTTGCTACGTGCACAGTGACATCGCGGTGACAGGGTGTGGTGACAGGCGGGGTGCGGCTACGATGACCGGCACAAGGACGGACGGCGCACGGGAGTCGTCCCCTGGGGCGGCGCCCGGCCAACTGCCGGGGCGAGGAGGACGGGCCATGGTGCAGAAGGCCAAGATCCTCCTGGTCGATGACCGACCGGAGAATCTGCTGGCGCTGGAGGCCATCCTCTCTGCGCTCGATCAGACGCTGGTGCGGGCATCGTCAGGGGAGGAAGCGCTCAAAGCGCTGCTGACGGACGACTTCGCGGTCATTCTGCTGGACGTCCAGATGCCAGGAATGGACGGTTTCGAGACCGCCGCGCACATCAAGCGTCGGGAACGGACACGGGACATCCCGATCATCTTCCTGACGGCGATCAACCACGGCCCGCACCACACCTTCCGGGGATACGCGGCGGGGGCCGTCGACTACATCTCCAAGCCCTTCGACCCCTGGGTGCTGCGCGCCAAGGTGTCGGTCTTCGTCGAGCTCTACATGAAGAACTGTCAGCTGCGCGAGCAGGCCGCGCTGCTCCGGCTCCAGCTCGAGGGCGGCGGCCAGGGCGGAACCGTCAAGGAGTCCCCCGGTCTCCTGGCGGAACTGTCCGCACGGCTCGCGGCGGTCGAGGAGCAGGCGGAGGCGCTGTCCAAGCAGCTCGACGACGACTCGGCGGACGCCGCGGCCGTCGCCACCGCCGCGCACCTGGAACGCAAACTCACCGGACTCCGCAGGGCGCTGGACGCGCTCGAACCCGGAACCGGGAGCGGCGGTCCGCCGATGCCCCCGCAGAACTGACCGTTCGCCGGCGAAGGGTGGGCTGTTCGCCCCACCGGAGGAGGGAGGGCCCCGGCCCCGCCCTCCTGTTGAGTGCGTGTCAGCTCCACGTGCCCCGCCGGCCGACACGAACGGGTGAAGCGGTGGGCACACGTGTCCACCGCGCCACACACCGGTAACCTCACCACCATGGCCTCACGTACGTCCGGCAAGGGTTCCCAGGGCACGGCGGGCACCGCGCGTCCGCGCGCCGGCCGTACGACCGGCGCGGCGAAGAAGGCGGCGCCGGCGAAGCCCCCCGTGAAGAAGACCGCGCCCGCGAAGGCGGCCAGCCCCGCCGCCAGGGGCGCCAAGAAGGCACCCGCCAGGAGGGTGGCGGCGAAGAAGGCCGCGCCGCGAGCGGCACCGTCGCCCACGGCCGGCGTGTACCGGCTGGTGCGTGCCCTCTGGCTGGGCCTCGCCCACGCGGTCGGCGCCCTGTTCCGCGGGATAGGGCGCGGCGCCAAGGGGCTCGACCCCGCGCACCGCAAGGACGGCCTGGCCCTGCTACTGCTCGGCGTCGCCCTGATCGTCGCCGCGGGCACCTGGGCCAACCTCCAGGGCCCGGTCGGCGACCTGGTCGAGATGCTGGTGACCGGCGCCTTCGGCCGGCTCGACCTGCTCGTCCCGCTCCTCGTCGGCGCCATCGCCGTCCGATTGATCCTCCACCCCGAGCAGCCGGAGGCCAACGGGCGGATCGTGATCGGGCTGTCCGCGCTCGTCATCGGCGTACTCGGCCAGGTCCACATCGCCTGCGGCTCGCCCGGACGGGACCTGGGCAGCGAGGCGGTGCGCGACGCGGGCGGACTGATCGGCTGGGGTGCCTCCAAGCCGCTGATCTTCATGATGGGCGAGGTCCTCGCCGTACCGATGCTGGTGCTGCTCACCGTCTTCGGGCTGCTCGTCGTCACGGCGACACCCGTCAACGCCATTCCGCAGCGGCTGCGGGCGCTCGGCGTACGGCTGGGTGTCATCGAGCCCGCGCCCGGCGAGGTCGGCCCGGACGACGAGCGGTACGACGAGCAGTGGCGCGAGGCGCTGCCCGCCGGGCCCCGGCGGCGCGGCGCGCGGCCCGGGGCGTACGCCCCCGGCGAGGCCGAGGAGGAGGCGCTCACCCGGCGCAGGCGGCCCCGGAAGGCGGCCGCCGCGCCCGCGGAACCGGACTTCGACCGGCCCATGGACGCCGTGGACGTCGCGGCGGCCGCGGCCGCGGCGCTGGACGGGGCCGTGCTGAACGGCATGCCTCCCTCGCCGGTGGTCGCCGACCTGACGCGGGACGTGACCGGCGACCGGGGACCGGACGCGCTCGAGGCGCGGGACGCGGGGGGTGCGCGCGGTGCACGGGCCGCCGGTGACGCCGGCTCCGTACCGCCCGCCCGGGAGGCCAGGACGCCCGGTGGTGCCGTACCGGACCTCACCAAGCCGGCCCCTCTCCGTGACGAGCCGCAGGACCTGCCGCCGCGCGCCGAGCAGCTCCGGCTCGCCGGGGACATCACGTACGCCCTTCCGTCCCTCAACCTGCTGGAGCGCGGCGGCCCCGGCAAGACGCGCAGCGCCGCCAACGACGCGGTCGTCGCGTCGCTGACGACCGTCTTCTCGGAGTTCAAGGTCGACGCCGCCGTCACCGGCTTCACCCGCGGCCCGACGGTCACCCGCTACGAGGTGGAACTCGGCCCGGCCGTGAAGGTCGAGCGGATCACGGCGCTGACGAAGAACATCGCGTACGCCGTCGCCAGCCCCGACGTACGGATCATCTCGCCGATCCCCGGCAAGTCCGCCGTCGGCATCGAGATCCCCAACACCGACCGCGAGATGGTCAACCTCGGTGACGTACTGCGCCTCGCGGACGCCGCCGAGGACGACCACCCGATGCTGGTCGCGCTCGGCAAGGACGTCGAGGGCGGCTATGTGATGGCCAACCTCGCGAAGATGCCGCACATCCTGGTGGCCGGTGCCACCGGATCCGGCAAGTCGTCGTGCATCAACTGCCTCATCACCTCGGTGATGATAAGGGCGACCCCCGAGGACGTCCGGATGGTGCTCGTCGACCCCAAGCGGGTCGAGCTGACCGCGTACGAGGGCATTCCGCACCTGATCACGCCGATCATCACCAACCCCAAGCGGGCCGCCGAGGCCCTCCAGTGGGTCGTGCGGGAGATGGACCTGCGCTACGACGACCTCGCGGCGTACGGCTACCGGCACATCGACGACTTCAACGCCGCCGTGCGTGCCGGCAAGGTCAAGCCGCCGGAGGGCAGTGAGCGCGAGCTCCAGCCCTACCCGTACCTGCTCGTCATCGTCGACGAGCTGGCCGACCTCATGATGGTCGCCCCCAGGGACGTCGAGGACGCGATCGTCCGCATCACCCAGCTGGCGCGGGCCGCCGGCATCCATCTGGTCCTCGCCACGCAGCGCCCGTCGGTGGACGTCGTCACCGGTCTGATCAAGGCGAACGTGCCGTCCAGGCTCGCCTTCGCCACCTCGTCGCTCGCCGACTCCCGGGTCATCCTGGACCAGCCGGGCGCCGAGAAGCTGATCGGCAAGGGCGACGGCCTGTTCCTGCCGATGGGGGCCAACAAGCCGATCCGTATGCAGGGTGCCTTCGTGACCGAGGAAGAGGTCCAGGCGGTCGTACGGCACTGCAAGGACCAGATGGCGCCGGTCTTCCGGGACGACGTCACGGTCGGCACCAAGCAGAAGAAGGAGATCGACGAGGACATCGGCGACGACCTCGACCTGCTGTGCCAGGCCGCCGAACTGGTCGTGTCCACCCAGTTCGGCTCCACGTCCATGCTCCAGCGCAAACTGCGCGTCGGCTTCGCCAAGGCGGGCCGGCTGATGGACCTGATGGAGTCGCGCAACATCGTCGGACCGAGCGAGGGGTCCAAGGCGCGGGACGTCCTTGTCAAACCCGATGAGCTGGACGGAGTACTCGCCGTCATCCGTGGGGAGGCGGAGTCCTAGGACTCTCACTCGTGAGGGAACCGTGAGCAACCGTTTCCCTCTGCCGTACGTCACGTTGGACCGGGGGCGGGAGCAGTTGACCCGCCCCTCGGGCGCCCGGCCATTCCGATGGCGTACAAAGTGCGTCCGCCCGGTTGCTACACCCTTTCGTACCACCCATAGACTGAACCTCCAGCAGGTGGTTACACGCTCGAAAGGCGCCCTCGTGTCCATCCGCAACTCTCCCGAAGACGACCGTCCTTCCACTCCCGACATCCCGGACGACACGCGTGTCACGGGTGCCGAGGATGTCGCGGATGTCCCCGACGCTCCCGAGGACGACCGGCCCTCGATCGGCCGTGCGCTGCAGCAGGCACGTATCGACGCGGGTCTCACGGTCGAGGAGGTCAGTACGTCCACGCGCGTCCGCATCCCGATCGTGCACGCGATCGAGGAGGGCGACTTCTCGCGGTGCGGCGGCGACGTGTACGCCCGTGGCCACGTCCGAACGCTCGCACGCGCGGTCGGTCTCGACCCGGCGGCCCTGGTCGGGCAGTACGACGCCGAGCACGGTGGCCGTCCGTCGCCGACGCCCGCCGCGCCGCTGTTCGAAGCCGAACGCATCCGCCCGGAGCGGCGGCGGCCCAACTGGACCGCCGCCATGGTCGCCGCGATCGTCGCGGTGATCGGCTTCGTCGGCTTCACCCTGTTCAACGGGGAGGGCGGCGGCTCCCGGGTCAACCACGTCGCCGAGGGCCCGGCTCCGGCGCAGAAGGCCACCGGCAAGCCGAAGCCGCCGAAGGTGGTCGCCCCGCCGCCCGCGCCGTCCGAGAGCGCCATCGCGGCCGCGCCCAAGGACAAGGTGACGGTCAAGCTCACCGCCACCGACGACAAGAGCTGGATCTCGGCCAAGGCGCGCGACGGCAAGCTCCTCTTCGACGGGCTGCTCCTCAAGGGCGACTCCAAGACCTTCCAGGACGACGAGCAGCTGGACCTCATCCTGGGCAACGCCGGGGTGATCGAGATCTTCGTGAACGGCAAGAAGGTCGAGGACAAGTTCGAGGCCGGCCAGGTCGAGCGCCTCTCGTACACGAAGGGCGACCCCGAGGTCGGATGACGGCGCCCCGGCGCCCCGGCGCCCCGGCCCTCCCGGAGCCGAGTCCGGCCCGGGGCCGGGCCCGGGGGCGGGTGCGGCCAGTGACGTGGTTCTCCCCCGGGGCGGGTCTCCGCCCCGGGGGAGCGTCTTTGTCCGGGACGGCCGGGGCCGGGGCGGGGCCGGTGGCAGGCAGGTAGGCGGGCGCGGACGGGGCGGGGAAGATACGGCCCCGGCGGCGGACCACCGGGTCGGGTGGTTTCACGGGCGGTGCGGCGGAGGGTGACCCGGCGCTCGTGCGGCGGGGCGGGTGTGGGTATCCCGGCGTGACCCCTGAGCGACGGGGGTGTCGCTGGGACGAAGTAGTCTTGAGTCCATGCCCGAACGCCGTACCGTCGCCCTTGTCACTCTTGGCTGCGCCCGTAACGAGGTGGACTCGGAGGAGCTCGCAGGCCGCTTGGCAGCGGACGGCTGGCAGCTCGTCGAGGAAGCCGCCGAAGCGGACGTCGCGGTCGTCAACACCTGCGGCTTCGTCGAGGCCGCCAAGAAGGACTCCGTCGACGCCCTGCTCGAAGCCAATGATCTCAAGGACCACGGCCGCACCCAGGCCGTCGTCGCCGTCGGCTGTATGGCCGAGCGGTACGGCAAGGAGCTCGCCGAGGCGCTGCCCGAGGCCGACGGCGTGCTGGGCTTCGACGACTACGCCGACATCTCCACCCGCCTCCAGACCATCCTGAGCGGCGGCAGTGTGGAGGCCCACACACCGCGCGACCGGCGCAAGCTGTTGCCTCTCAGCCCGGTGCAGCGGCAGCAGGCCGCCGCCGAGGTCGCCCTGCCGGGCCACGCGCAGGAGCCCGCGCCCGCCCCGGCGGACCTGCCCGAGGGCGTCGCCCCGGCGTCCGGACCGCGCGCGCCACTGCGCCGCAGGCTCGACACCAGCCCGGTCGCCTCGGTGAAGCTCGCCTCCGGCTGCGACCGCCGCTGCTCGTTCTGCGCCATCCCCTCCTTCCGGGGGTCCTTCGTGTCCCGGCGCCCCAGCGACGTCCTAGGCGAGACGCGCTGGCTGGCCGAGCAGGGGGTGAAGGAGATCATGCTGGTCTCGGAGAACAACACCTCGTACGGCAAGGACCTCGGTGACATCCGCCTCCTGGAGACCCTGCTCCCCGAGCTCGCGGCGGTCGACGGGATCGAGCGCGTCCGGGTGAGCTACCTCCAGCCCGCCGAGATGCGGCCCGGCCTCATCGACGCGCTGACGTCGACCGAGAAGGTCGCCCCCTACTTCGACCTGTCCTTCCAGCACTCCGCTCCGGACGTGCTGCGCGCGATGCGGCGCTTCGGGGACACCGATCGGTTCCTGGAGCTGCTGGACACCATCCGGGGCAAGGCTCCGCAGGCCGGTGTGCGGTCGAACTTCATCGTCGGGTTCCCCGGCGAGAGCGACGAGGACTTCGCGGAGCTGGAACGCTTCATCACGCACGCCCGGCTCGATGCCATCGGTGTGTTCGGGTACTCGGACGAGGACGGCACCGAGGCCGCCACGTACGAGAACAAGCTCGACCAGGAAGTCGTCGACGAGCGGCTCGCCCACCTGTCGCGGCTCGCTGAGGAGCTGACCGCCCAGCGCGCGGAGGAACGGCTCGGCGAGACCCTGGAGGTACTGGTCGAGACGGTGGACGAGACGCCGGACGGGGACGGCGCCGTCGGGCGCGCCGCGCACCAGGCGCCCGAGACCGACGGCCAGGTGGTCTTCACGACGGCCGAGGGCCTGGCGCCCGGCCGCATGGTCACGGCCAAGGTCGTCGGTACGGAGGGCGTCGACCTGGTGGTGGAGCGCCTTGAGGAGGCGGGCAGATGACCGGAGCCCCGGCATCCGCTGCGGGCGGTACGGGTAGGCCGGCGCCCGGCGGCAAGCTGGGCGCCGCGGCGGTCAATCAGGCCAGCCTGTGGAACATCGCCAACATCCTCACCATGCTGCGGCTGGTGCTGGTGCCGGCGTTCGTGGTGCTTCTGCTCCAGGACGGCGGCTATGACCCGGCGTGGCGCGCCTGGGCGTGGGCGGCGTTCGCCGTCGCCATGATCACCGACATTTTCGACGGGCACCTCGCCCGCGCGTACAACCTGGTCACGGACTTCGGGAAGATCGCGGACCCGATCGCCGACAAGGCGATCATGGCGGCCGGGCTGATCTGTCTCTCGGCGCTGGGGGACCTGCCCTGGTGGGTGACCGGAGTGATCCTCTTCCGTGAGCTCGGCATCACGGTGCTGCGTTTCTGGGTGATCCGGCACGGAGTCATTCCGGCCAGTCGCGGCGGCAAGATGAAGACGCTGGCGCAGGGAACGGCGGTCGGGATGTACGTCCTGGCGCTGACCGGGCCGCTGGCGACACTACGCTTCTGGGTGATGGCGGTGGCCGTCGTGCTGACGGTCGTGACCGGGCTCGACTATGTGCGACAGGCGGTGATCCTGCGACGCCGGGGACTCGCCGGCGAGCGGGCGGAACGGGCGCGGCCGCGCTCCGGGACGGAGCCGGGACGATGACGACGGCAGCGCGTGCTCTGGCTCTTCTGGCGGAGAGTAACCAGACGGTCGCTGTCGCCGAGTCGCTCACCGGTGGTCTGGTGGCGGCGGAACTGACGTCCGTGCCCGGTGCCTCCACGTCCTTCCGGGGGTCGGTCACGGCGTACGCGACCGCGCTGAAGCATCACCTGCTCGGCGTCGACGCCGCCCTCCTTCAGCGGCGCGGGGCGGTGGACCCGGACGTCGCGCTGCAGATGGCGGTGGGTGTCCGGGACCGGCTGGCGGCCGGATGGGGCATTGCGACGACCGGAGTCGCGGGGCCCGAACCGCAGGACGGACAGCCTGTGGGGACGGTGTACGTGGCCGTCTGCGGGCCGGCCGGCGGAACCCTTGGCGCGGGGAAAGTCGCCGCGCTGCGATTGAACGGCGACCGTGCGGAAATTCGTAGAGAGAGTGTACGGAGCGTGCTGGAGCTGCTCGTGGGCGAACTCTCGGAGAATGCGCGGGCACAGGATACGGAACAGAACGGGGGGAACTGATGTTTGCAGCCCTGAGTGAACACGTCATCGCTCCCCGCACGGCCGCAGCGCGAGGCGGTACGGTGGGGCGTGAAGGATGCGGCTACACGGTCCGAGGAGGGAGCCACCGATGATTCTGCTCCGTCGCCTGTTGGGTGACGTGCTGCGTCGGCAGCGCCAGCGCCAGGGCCGTACTCTGCGCGAAGTCTCCTCGTCCGCCCGAGTTTCGCTCGGCTATCTCTCCGAGGTGGAGCGGGGGCAGAAGGAGGCTTCCTCCGAACTGCTCTCCGCGATCTGCGACGCGCTTGACGTACGGATGTCCGAGCTCATGCGAGAGGTGAGCGACGAGCTCTCGCTGGCTGAGCTGGCCGAATCGGCAGCGGCGAGTGAGCCGGTGCCGGCACCAGTACGCCCGATGCTCAATTCTGTGTCCGTGACGTCGGTGGCGGGTGTGCCGACCGAGCGGGTGACCATCAAGGCCCCAGCGGAGGCGGTGGACGTCGTCGCCGCCTGAGTGTCCCCGTGAGCGCTCGTGCGAGCGCTCCTGCGAGGGCGCGTGAAGGCTCTCTTGGAGAGTGCACGTTTTGGGCTCAGCCCCGGTCGGGTACCCGAATGGCCGACCGGGGCTTTCGTTTACTCCGAATGCCCGTTTTAGGTCGTATGTGCAATGGTGGTCTGGTGTGCGCATTCGCCGCACGCCGGGAACGGAGGATTCGGAATGTCTGTCGTCAAGAGCCCGCTGTCCGACGCCGATCTGAAGGTGGTCGGTGAAGCCCTGCAGGGCGCGCTGATCGACGCTGTCGACCTGTCGCTCGTGGCCAAGCAGGTGCACTGGAACGTGGTCGGTCCGCGCTTCCGCTCGATCCACCTGCAGCTCGACGAGGTCGTGGCCACCGCCCGCCAGCACTCCGACGTCATGGCGGAGCGCGCGTCGGCGCTGGGCGTCACCCCGGACGGGCGAGCTTCGACGGTCGCGTCCAGCACGGCGATCAAGAACGTGCCGACGGGCTGGATCAAGGACGATGAAGCGGTAAGGATCATGGTCGACGCGCTGGTCACCGTGGTCGGGCGCATGAGGGAGCGGATCGAGGCGACCGACAAGCCCGACCCGGTCTCGCAGGACCTCCTGATCGCCCTGACCGCCGACCTCGAGAAGCACGCGTGGATGTTCCAGGCGGAGAGCCGTCAGGCGGACAACCCGTAATCCCGTCGAGCGCTGAACGTTGAGCGTTGGGACGGGACGGATATGAGCGGGAGGGTGTACCGAGCGCCCGGCGTGCGCCGGAGGCGCGCACCGGTACGCCCTCCCCTCATGTGATCGTCCCGGTCTAGCGTCGACCGGAGGAGGCGGCCATGGTACGGCGACGGGTTCCGCTGCCGGTGTTCGCGCTGGCGCTGGTGCTGGGCGGGCTGTGGTGGTGGGCGGTGCTGAGACTGGCGTTGGCGCCGGGGCACGCCGGGCTCGTGGAAGGGACCGTCGCGGCGGGCGGTTGGGGACTGAGCCTGCTGCCCGTGCACGTGGCCTCGGCCCGTACGGCGTCCGAGGGGCGTACGCCGTCCCGGGCGGGACGTGTCGTCAGGGCATGGTTGTGCCGCCGTTCCGGCGCGGGATCCGGCGGGCCGTGAAGGAGACACGGGGCGCTCCTGGCGGCGAGGGAGCCGGGAGGGGACGGCCGGACGAAAGCGTGACCAATCGTCAGCGAGCAGGGGCCGCAGGCCCGGGACCGGTCTGGCAGCCCGGACACCAGTAGGAGATGCGGTCCCGTCCGGCCTCCTCCTGGCGGCGGATCGGGGTGCCGCAGCGGTAGCAGGGGTGGTTCTTGCGGCTGTAGACGTAGAGCTTCCGGTCCCGGCGGTCGGTGGTGAGGATCGTCCGGCGATCGAAGCGCTCCTTGTTCG
This sequence comes from Streptomyces gobitricini, assembly GCF_039532985.1. Taxonomy (NCBI): domain Bacteria; kingdom Bacillati; phylum Actinomycetota; class Actinomycetes; order Kitasatosporales; family Streptomycetaceae; genus Streptomyces; species Streptomyces gobitricini. The sequence continues at coordinate 18,741 of NZ_BAAASR010000010.1, forward strand.
CCTCCAGGAGGCGATGGGCGGTGGCGATCAGCTTCTCGGGGACACCCGGAGGGAGGTCGCCCACCGGGAGCCAGGGAGTGACCCGGGCCATGAACGCCAGCTCGCACTTGTAGACATTGCCGATGCCCGCGAGGTTCCGCTGGTCGAGGAGAGCCTCGCCGAGGGGGCGGGCGGGATCGGCGCACACCCGGCGTACCGCTTCCTCGGCGTCCCAGTCCGGACCCAGGAGATCGGGGCCGAGATGGCCCACGACGGACGGCTCGTCGGTGGTGCGGATCAGGTCGAGGACCGGGAGACGGTAGCCGACGGCGGTGTGGGTGGCGGTACCGAGGATGGCCCTGATCTGGTGGTCGGGGCCGCCGTTCCAGCGCTCGCCGGGGGTGTAGACGCGCCAGGAGCCGTCCATCCGGAGGTGGGAGTGGAGGGTGAGGCCGCCCTCGATCCTGGTGAGGAGGTGCTTGCCGCGCGGCGTGACGTCCAGCAGCGTCCGCCCGGTGACATCGACGGTGGCCAGGCGCGGGACACGGAGGTCGGAGCGGACCAGGGGCTTGCCCGCGAGGGCGGTGTGCAGGCGACGGGCGGTCAGCCAGACGGTGTCTCCTTCGGGCATGGGTCCATGATGCGGGACACGGCAGGGTGGTGGGCGGGCGCGGGTCAGGCGCGCAGGCGGAGGCCGCGGGGTGTCGCGTGGAAACCCGCTGACTCCAGGGACCGGGACAGCGGGGAGGTGAGGGCCGCGGCGCCGTTGATCCGTTCGACCGTGACGGTGCCGAGGGAGCCCGCCCGGGCGGCTGCCGCGAGGGCGTCGGCGGCGGCCTGCAGGGCGGGATCATCCGGCTCGGCCGGCCAGGACAGTACGGTCTTCCCGCCGCGCTCCATGTAGAGGGTGAGCTCGCCGTCGACGAGGACGACGAGGGCGCCCGCCTTGCGGCCGGGTTTGTGGCCGGCGCCGGTGGGGGGCTCGGGCCAGGGGAGGGCGGCGCCGTACGCGTTGGCCGGGTCGGCGGCGGCGAGGACGACCGCACGTGTGGCGGCACCCGGCTCCGCGCGTTCACGGACGGCGGCCGCCGCGCGGAGCCGGTCCACGGCGCCGTCCATGGCGAACTGGGCGGCTCCGAGCCCCTCGACGACATAACCGCGGCGGGCCTGGCCGCTGTCCTCGAAGGCCGACAGCACCCGGTACGTCGCCGAGAACCCGCCCTCCACGCCCTCGGCGGCCACCGCGCCGCGCGTGACCACGCCGTGCCGGTCCAGCAGGGTGCGCGCCAGGGCGTGGGCGCGGTGGGTGGGCTCCGGCTCCGGTGGGGGCAGGAGGGCCCAGCGGCCGCTGACGGTGGGCGGGCCGGATCGGGAGGCCGTGCGGGCGGCCGCGGTCAGCGTGCCGTACCGGCCGCGGGGGACGGTGCGCTTGGCGCGGTGGGCGGTGGAGCCCGCCGTACGACCCGAACCCAGCACGGAGCGCAGCGGAGCCAGGGTGTCGTTGGTGAGCCGGCCCGACCAGGCGAGGTCCCACAGGGCGTCGGCCAGCTGAGGGTCGGTGGCGTCGGGATGGGTGGTGGCGCGGACCTGGTCGGCGATCTGGCGGAAGAACAGGCCGTAGCCGCCGGAGAGCGTGGCCAGCACTGATTCGTGCAGGGCGGTGAGCTCCAGAGGGTGGGGCCGCGGGAGCAGCAGGGGAGCGGCGTCGGCCAGGTAGAGCGAGACCCAGCCGTCCTTGCCGGGCAGAGCTCCCGCTCCGGCCCATACGACCTCTCCCGTGGTGGTGAGCTCGTCGAGCATGGCGGGGCTGTAGCCGGCGACGCGGGAGGGCAGGACCAGCTTCTCCAGGGCGGAGGCGGGGACGGACGCGCCCTGCAGCTGTTCGATGGCACGGGCGAGACCGTCGATGCCGCGCAGATTGTTGCCGCTCAGGTGCTGCCACTGGGGCAGGAAGGTGGCGAGTGCCGCGGGCGGCACCGGTTCCAGCTCGTGCCGGAGGGCGGCGAGCGAGCGGCGGCGCAGCCGGCGCAGGATTGCCGCGTCGCACCACTCCTGGCCGATGCCGGACGGGTGGAACTCGCCCTGGACGACGCGGCCGGCGGCGGCCAGGCGGTGCAGAGCGCCGTCGGTGACGGCGGAGCCGAGACCGAACCGGGCGGCGGCCTGGGCGGAGGTGAACGGGCCGTGCGTACGCGCGTACCGGGCGAGGAGGTCGCCGAGCGGGTCCTTGACCGGTTCGGTGAACGCCTCCGGGACGCCGACCGGCAGGGCGGTGCCCAGCGCGTCCCGCAGCCGGCCCGCGTCCTCGACGGCCGCCCAGTGGTCGGCGCCGGCGATACGCACCTGGATGGCCCGGCGGGCCTTCGCCAGGTGCCGGGGCCACTCCGGGTCGGAGCCGCGCTCGACGAGATCGGCGTCGGTGAGGGGGCCCAGGACCCGCAGCACGTCGGCCACGCCCTCCACGTCCTTCACCCGGCGGTCCTCGGTGAGCCACTGCAGCTCGCTCTCCAGCTCGGCCAGCACGTCCGCGTCGAGCAGCTCGCGAAGCTCCGCCTGGCCCAGCAGCTCCGAGAGGAGCCGTGAGTCCAGGGACAGGGCGGCTGCCCGCCGCTCGGCGAGCGGGGAGTCACCCTCGTACAGGAACTGCGCCACGTAGCCGAAGAGGAGCGAGCGGGCGAAGGGGGACGGCTCGGGAGTGGTGACCTCGACCAGCCGGACACGGCGGGCCTCGATGTCGCCCATCAGCTCACGGAGGCCGGGGACGTCGAAGACGTCCTGGAGGCACTCCCGGACCGCTTCCAGGACGATGGGGAACGAACCGAACTCGCTGGCCACCTGGAGCAACTGGGCAGAGCGCTGCCTCTGCTGCCACAGGGGGGTGCGCTTACCCGGGGTGCGGCGCGGCAGCAGCAGGGCGCGGGCCGCGCACTCACGGAACCGGGAGGCGAACAGCGCCGAACCGCCGACCTGGTCGGTGACGATCTGGTCGACCTCCCCCTTGTCGAACAGGACGTCGGCCGCGCCCACCGGCGCCTTGTCGTCGTCGTACTCCGGGCCGGGGACGACCGGGGCCTGGTCGAGCAGGTCCAGGCCCATCAGGTCGGCGTCGGGCAGCCGCAGCACGATGCCGTCGTCGGCGTGCATCACCTGGGCGTCCATGCCGTACCGCTCGGTGAGCCGCGCGCCCAGGGCCAGCGCCCACGGGGCGTGCACCTGCGCGCCGAACGGTGAGTGCACCACCACCCGCCAGTCGCCCAGCTCGTCGCGGAACCGCTCCACCAGGATGGTCCGGTCGTCGGGCACATGGCCACAGGCCCGGCGCTGCTCGTCCAGGTACGCCAGGACGTTGTCCGCCGCCCACGCGTCCAGACCCGCCGCCAGCAACCGCAGCCGCGCGTCGTCCGGTGCCAGCGACCCCACCTCGCGGAGGAAGGCACCCACCGCGCGCCCCAGCTCCAGCGGGCGCCCCAGCTGGTCCCCCTTCCAGAACGGGAGCCGGCCCGGCACCCCGGGCGCCGGCGAGACCAGCACCCGGTCACGCGTGATGTCCTCGATCCGCCACGACGAGGTGCCGAGGGTGAACACGTCACCGACCCGCGACTCGTACACCATCTCCTCGTCGAGCTCACCGACCCGGCCGCCGCCCTTCTTGGGGTCGGAGCCCGCCAGGAACACCCCGAACAGGCCCCGGTCGGGGATCGTGCCGCCGGAGGTGACGGCGAGGCGCTGCGCCCCCGGCCTGCCGGTGACCGCGCCGGTGACGCGGTCCCACACCACGCGCGGGCGCAGCTCCGCGAACGCGTCGGACGGGTACCGCCCGGCGAGCATGTCCAGCACGGCGGTGAACGCCGACTCGGGCAGCGACGCGAACGGCGCGGCCCGCCGGACCAGGGCGAGCAGATCGTCGAACTGCCAGGTGTCCAGGGCCACCATGGCGACCAGCTGCTGGGCCAGGACGTCCAGCGGGTTGGCCGGGATCCGCATCGACTCGATGGCGCCGGAGCGCATCCGCTCGGTGACGACGGCCGCCTGCACCAGGTCGCCGCGGTACTTGGGGAACACCACGCCCGTGGACACGGCGCCCACCTGGTGGCCCGCGCGGCCGACCCGCTGGAGGCCGGAGGCCACCGACGGCGGTGACTCGACCTGGACGACCAGGTCCACCGCGCCCATGTCGATGCCCAGCTCCAGGCTGGAGGTGGCGACCACGGCCGGCAGTCGGCCCGCCTTGAGGTCCTCCTCGACCAGGGCGCGCTGCTCCTTGGACACCGAGCCGTGGTGCGCCCGGGCCAGCAGGGGCGGGGCGCCCCGCGCGGCGCCGGACTGCGCCATCAGCTCGGCGGGGGACTGGTCATCGGGGAGCGCCTCCCCGGTGGCCCGCTCGTAGGCGATCTCGTTGAGCCGGTTGCACAGCCGCTCGGCAAGCCGCCGGGAGTTGGCGAAGACGATCGTCGAACGGTGCGCCTGGACGAGGTCGGCGATCCGCTCCTCGACATGAGGCCAGATCGACGGCCGCTCGGCCTGGTCCACGTCCGTCGCCCCTCCCCCTGCCTTCGGCGGAGGTGCCCCCAGCTCGCCCAGATCCTCGACCGGGACGACCACGGACAGGTCGAACTCCTTGCCGGAGGCGGGCTGGACGATCTCCACTCTGCGCTGGGGGGACAGATAGCGGGCCACCTCGTCCACCGGCCGCACGGTCGCGGACAGACCGATGCGGCGGGCCGGGCGCGCCAGCAGCTCGTCGAGCCGCTCCAGGGACAGCGCCAGATGGGCACCGCGCTTCGTGGCGGCCACCGCGTGCACCTCGTCCAGGATCACCGTCTCGACGCCGGACAACGCGTCCCGCGCGGCGGAGGTGAGCATCAGGAACAGCGACTCGGGCGTGGTGATCAGGATGTCCGGCGGCCTGGTCGCGAGCGAGCGCCGCTCGGCGGCCGGCGTGTCGCCCGAGCGGATGCCGACCCGTACATCCGGCTCGGGCAGGCCGAGGCGGACCGACTCCTGCCGGATGCCGGTCAGCGGACTGCGCAGGTTGCGCTCCACGTCGACCGCGAGAGCCTTGAGAGGGGACACGTACAGCACGCGACAGCGCTTCTTCGCGTCGGCCGGAGGAGGCGTGGACGCCAGCCGGTCCAGCGAGGCGAGGAACGCGGCCAGCGTCTTGCCGGACCCGGTCGGAGCGACGACCAGGACGTCCGACCCCTCCCCGATCGCGCGCCAGGCACCCTCCTGAGCGGCGGTGGGCGCGCTGAAAGCCCCCGTGAACCAGCCACGGGTCGCGGGGGAGAAGGAATCGAGCGCAGTCCTGGCCATGTCCTCCATCGTGCACCCCACCACTGACAATCCGGCGCGGCAACGCTGCCCGGGCCGTCCACGCCATGGACACGTGAGCCGGGGAGCGTCCCGCCGGACGCAGAATGGAGGCATGGCGAGCGGGCGGGAGAACGGCCGGGACAGCGAGTGGGCCAGGCACTGGCAGTTCCCCGGTGTACCCGGGCTCGACCTGCTCCGCGCCCGGTACGTACGCCACTCCTTCACCCGGCACAGCCACGAGGGCTACGTCCTCGGCGCGGTGCGGCGCGGGGTGGAGGACGTGGTCATGCCCGAGGGAACGATCCGGGCCCGCCCCGGCACCGTCGTCATGATCAACCCGGAGGTGCCGCACTCCGCACACGCCGGAGTGCCGGAAGGCTGGTCCTACGCGACCCTCTACCCGTCGACGGCCCTCGTCGCCTCGATCGCACGGGAGGAGACGACCCTGCGCGGAACGGTCGGCTTCGCCGAGACCATCGTCGAGGACGAGGACACCGCCCAGCTCGTCCGGGCCGTCCACCGGGCGGCGGAGGAAGGCAACGCGCTCGCCGCCGACAGCCTCCTGCGGGTGGCCGTGGCCCGGCTGCTGCGCCGCCACGGCCAGCCGCTGCCACGGCGCGAACCGCTCACCGCGGGGACCCGTACGGCCGCCCTGGCCAGAGAACTCCTCCAGCAGCGCATGGCCGAGCCACCGTCGCTGGAGCAACTCGCGGGAGAGCTCGGCACCAGCCCGTTCGCCCTGCTCCGTGCCTTCAAGGCCGCCTACGGCATGCCCCCGCACACCTGGCTGACCAACGCGCGCGTGCGGACCGCCCGCCGCCTGCTGGAGTCCGGCACGACGCCGGCCGCCGCCGCCGTCACCGTCGGCTTCACCGACCAGCCCCACCTCAACCGGCACTTCACCCGGATCGTGGGGGTGCCGCCGGGCGCGTACCGGCGGGAACGTGCAAGAACGTACAAGACCGGGGAACCGCCGGGTCCGTAACGTCGCCCGCGTGGCAGAACCAACAGCACCCGCACCACCTTCCCCCCGCACCGGTCCCCGGGCCGCCGCCGCGCCTCCCGACCGTGCCGTCGTCCGCGACGCGCTCGGCGTCGGGGTGGCCGTCGGGCTCTCCGGCTTCGCCTTCGGCGTGACCTCGGCCGGCGCGGGGCTCGACCTGCTCCAGACGTGCGCCCTCAGTTTGCTGGTCTTCACCGGCGCCTCGCAGTTCGCCCTCGTCGGGGCGCTCGCGGCCGGCGGCAATCCCTTCACCGCCGCTGCGGGCGCCTTCTTCCTCGGCACCCGCAACGCCTTCTACGGGCTGAGGCTCTCGCAGCTCCTCGCCCTGCCGCGTGCCGTACGGCCCCTCGCCGCTCACTGGGTCATCGACGAGACGGCGGCCGTGTCACTCGCCCAGCCGGACCGGCGGACCGCCCGCATCGGTTTCACCGTCACCGGACTCACCCTCTATGTGCTGTGGAACCTGACCACGCTCCTCGGCGCGCTCGGCGCCGAGGCCATCGGTGACACGAACGCGTGGGGACTGGACGCCGCCGGGCCGGCCGTCTTCCTCGCCCTGCTGGCCCCCATGCTGCGGACGGCCACGGAGCGGGTGGTCGCCGCGGTCGCCGTCGTCCTGGGCCTGGGGTGCCTGCCGGTGCTGCCCGCCGGGGTGCCGGTGTTGGTCGCGGCGCTCGCCGCGCCCGTCGTGCTGTGGCTCGGCGGCCGCGGGACCGGCCGTGTGCGGAAGGAGACGGACCGTTGACCATCTGGCTCGCCATAGGCCTGACTGCCGCCGGCTGCTACCTCCTCAAGCTGATCGGGCTTCTGGTGCCGGCGGGGGCGCTGGAGCGGCCACTCGTGCGGCGGCTCTCGGCGCTGCTGCCCGTCGCCCTCCTGGCCGCGCTGACCGCGCAGCAGACCTTCAGCAGCAACAGCGCACTGGTCGTGGACGCCCGGGGGGCGGGGGTCGCCGCCGCGGCGCTCGCCCTGGTGCTGCGCGCCCCCTTCCTGGTGGTGGTCGCCGCCGCCGTCGCGGTGACGGCCGGGGTACGAGCCCTGGGCGGCTGACGGCGGCTGACGGCGGCTGACGGCGGATGCGCGGGTCCCGGGCGGCCGGGGTGCGGGCCCCGGGCGGGCTGACGGCGGGGGAGCGGCAGCCGCGCCGAGGGGGCCGTCGGCGGGCGGCGGTCCTTCAGCCGCCGATCCGGCGGCCGTACGCCCGCAGGGTGCGCAGCGCCTCGATCGTCACGATCGGCCGCCATTCCAGGGCCGTGCCCGGAGCCCACTGCCGCCACCTGACCGGCCAGCCGCCGTCCTCGTCCTGCTCGGCCGCGAGGAAATCCAGGGAACGGGACATCTCCTCGTCCGTGAACCAGCGACGGGCGAGAGAGCCCGGCACGCGCGCGTAGTCGTGCGGGAAGTGGTACTCGCCGGGGGCGTAGCCCGGGGCGACCGGATACTCGTCCACGCGCCGCGGATCCAGCACCGCCAGCCGCTGGTCCCGCACCAGACGGCCGAGCCGGTCCGCGGCGGCCTCCGCGCGGGCCCGGTCGGGAACCCCGTCCAGGAACGCCACGGCGGCCTGCACCTCGTACGGGTGGGACTTCTCCAGCGCGTCGACGGCGGCCCAGCAGAAGTCCGTGGCGCGGAACAGCCACGCGTGCCACACCTGGTTGCGGTGGAGCAGTCCGACCACCGGGCCGGTGGCCAGCAGCTCGCCCGGTGGATCGTCCATGACCGGAATGAACGGGGCGGTCGGATAGCCACGGATGGAGGGGTGGAGCGCCGGAAGGGCCCCCTCGTGCGTGGACACCTCCGTCAGATAGCGGCAGACGCGCTCCGCCCGCAGTCCGCCGCAGCGGCCGATGGAGTCCAGCACCCGCAGCGCGTGCGCGGTGTGCAGCGGCAGGCTGACGGGGCCGCGCAGGTCGGGCTCCAGCGCGTGACCGTAGCCCCCGTCCTCGTTGAGGTACGCGGTCAGGGCGGCCTCCACGGGGTCGGCGCCACCGCCCAGGAAGTGGTGAGCGAACCGCCGTTGTTCGAGCACGCGGGCCGTCAGCCAGATGAAGTGCTCGGCGCGTGTGAGGGGAGTTCCAGCCATGATCCGACCGTAGGGCGGAAAGGGCTTTCGGGAAGGGGCGAGGGCGTGGCTGCACTCTCAGGAGCGGGATACTCGAGGCATGCGGTTGACGATTTTCTGGGAGCGGATGACCGACCACTTCGGTGAGGTGTACGCCGAGTCCTTCGCTCGGGACCATGTCATGTCCGAGCTGGGCGGCCGGACGGTGTACCAGGCGCTGGACGCGGGCTGGGAGGCGAAGGACGTGTGGCGCGCGGTCTGTGCGGCCGTGGACGTCCCCGCGGACAAACGCTGACGCGCCGGGTGGCCGCGTTCGCCGCCGGTGGCTGTGATCCTCGCGGGCGGCCGTGCTCGCCGCGGGTGGCTGTGATCCTCGGGGCGGCCGCGTCGTCGACAGCAGAGGCCGGGCGCGCCGCGGGCGGCCGAGCCGCGGCCCTGAGGTGGTGCCGCCGGCGAGCGGCGGGTGCGCGAGCGGTACGCCCGTCGTGTGGAGAGGGCGTGCGGCCGGTCGGCCGGGCGGCACCGACGCGCCGCTGCCCTCGGGGTGGGGTGGACGGCCGGGTGAGTCCGGCGAGGGGTGAGGCCGCTGTGGGGTGGTGGCCGCCGGGCTGGGCGGCCGCCTGTCGTAGCCGTACGCGAGACTTGCCCCGTGGCCCCGACTGACGAGACCGAGACCGAGATCGAAACGACGAGCACCGAGCCGGTGACGCGCGCCGCGTCACCGGCCACGAGCGCGGCCGCCGCCGTGCCGCCGAGCAGGACCGCGGCGCCGGGGACGGCCGCTCCGGCCGGGAGTGGGGCTCCCGCCGCCCGCATGCCCCGCTGGCTGCCGAGGGCGATGGTGCTGGCCCTCGCCCTGTATGCCTGCTTCCAGCTGGGCAGTTGGGCGTTCCACCAGCTCATCGGCCTGCTGCTGAACATTCTGATCGCGTTCTTCCTGGCCTTGGCGATCGAGCCGGCGGTAGGGCGGATGGCCGCCCGCGGCATGCGCCGTGGTCTCGCCACCTTCCTGGTGTTCTTCGGCGTCCTGGCGGCAGGCGTCGGGTTCGTCGTGCTGCTCGGCTCGATGCTGGCCGGCCAGATCGTCGAAATGGTCGAGGACTTCCCCCGGTACATCGACTCGCTCATCAACTGGACCAACCACACGTTCCACACCGAGCTCTCCCGGGTCGAGGTCCAGGACAGCCTGCTGCGCTCCGACTGGCTGCGGAAGTACGTGGAGAACAGCGCGAGCGGAGTGCTGGACGTCTCAGCGACGGTGCTCGGCGGCCTGTTCAAGCTGCTCACGATCTTCCTGTTCTCGTTCTACTTCGCGGCCGACGGACCGCGCCTGCGCAGGGCCCTGTGCTCCGTCCTTCCCCCCGCGAAGCAGGCCGAGGTACTGCGCGCCTGGGAGATCGCCGTCGACAAGACCGGCGGTTACCTGTACTCGCGCGGGCTGATGGCGCTGGTCTCCGGCGTCGCCCACTACGTCCTGCTGCAGTTCCTGGCAGTGCCGTACGCACCCGCGCTCGCCGTCTGGGTCGGTCTGGTCTCCCAGTTCCTCCCCACCATCGGTACCTACCTGGCCGGCGCGCTCCCCATGCTGATCGCCTTCACCGAGAACCCCTGGTACGCGCTGTGGGTGCTGGTGTTCGTGGTGGTGTACCAGCAATTCGAGAACTACGTGTTGCAGCCGAAGCTCACCGCGAAGACCGTCGACATCCACCCGGCGGTCGCCTTCGGGTCGGTCGTCGCGGGCACCGCGCTGCTGGGCGCGGTCGGGGCGCTCATCGCGATCCCGGCGGTGGCCACGCTGCAGGCGTTCCTCGGCGCGTACGTCAAGCGGTACGACGTGACGGAGGACCCGCGCGTGCACGGCCACCGGCGGCACGGCGAGGCCGTCCTCGCCCGGGTGCAGCGGGCGCTGCGCGCCAAGAAGGAACTGGACGAGCGGACCCCGCCGCCCGACGCGGCCTGAGACCGGCCGGCGGGGCGCACCCGGGCGCGTTCCCACCGGTGGCCACCCGGGAGGGCTGCTCCGGGAGCGCTCCAGGACCGGCTTCGGCGGGAGGCGGTCCGGCGGGTCCGGAACCCACCAGGCGCTGCGCCCCAGGATTCGCTTGAGCGCCGGGACGATCGGAACACGACCAGCAGGAGCGGCCGGCAGGCCGACGACGATTGCCACGAACCGCGGCATCCGGTCCGCGACGGTGGCCGCGAAGTCCGCGGTGGCCGCCTTCGGCCTGCCTTCAAGCCGCCGTCGGGCCGCCGACGAGCGGCTCGGCGCCCGTCTTCCGCTCCAGCGGCGGCAGGACGCCGGTGCGCAGCCGGTCGGCGCCGGGGGCGGTGAGGGGACGCCGTGTGTCGGTGTGGCTCGCTTGACAGCAAAATCGAACATCCATTCTTATGGGGTTCCGGCCCGGAGTCACGGGGCGGCACGGCGTGGGCCGCCGAGTTATCCACAGGTCGGAGGGACGTCGGGGCCCATTGTCAGTGGCAGGGGTTAGCGTCTTTGACGTGAAGCGATCGACTCAAGCAAATCGGGTGGAACCCATGGCAGGAACCGACCGCGAGAAGGCGCTCGACGCCGCGCTCGCACAGATTGAACGGCAATTCGGCAAGGGCGCAGTGATGCGCATGGGCGAGCGGTCGAGGGAGCCCATCGAGGTCATCCCGACCGGCTCGACCGCGCTCGACGTCGCGCTCGGCGTCGGCGGCCTGCCGCGCGGCCGTGTGGTGGAGATCTACGGCCCGGAGTCCTCCGGTAAGACGACCCTGACCCTGCACGCCGTGGCCAACGCGCAGAAGGCCGGCGGCCAGGTCGCGTTCGTCGACGCGGAGCACGCCCTCGACCCCGAGTACGCCCAGAAGCTCGGTGTCGACATCGACAACCTGATCCTGTCCCAGCCCGACAACGGCGAGCAGGCCCTGGAGATCGTGGACATGCTGGTCCGCTCCGGCGCCCTCGACCTGATCGTCATCGACTCCGTGGCCGCGCTCGTGCCGCGCGCGGAGATCGAGGGCGAGATGGGCGACTCGCACGTGGGTCTCCAGGCCCGTCTGATGAGCCAGGCGCTCCGGAAGATCACCAGCGCGCTCAACCAGTCCAAGACAACGGCGATCTTCATCAACCAGCTCCGCGAGAAGATCGGCGTGATGTTCGGCTCGCCGGAGACCACGACCGGTGGCCGGGCGCTGAAGTTCTACGCCTCGGTGCGCATCGACATCCGCCGCATCGAGACACTCAAGGACGGCACGGACGCGGTCGGTAACCGGACCCGCTGCAAGGTCGTCAAGAACAAGGTCGCGCCGCCGTTCAAGCAGGCCGAGTTCGACATCCTCTACGGCCACGGCATCAGCCGCGAGGGCGGTCTGATCGACATGGGCGTCGAACACGGCTTCGTACGCAAGGCGGGCGCCTGGTACACGTACGAGGGCGACCAGCTGGGCCAGGGCAAGGAGAACGCCCGCAACTTCCTCAAGGACAACCCGGACCTCGCCGACGAGATCGAGAAGAAGATCAAGGAGAAGCTGGGCGTCGGCGTCCGGCCCGAGACCCCGGCGGCCGACGCCGGTACGGAGGCGGCGGGCACGGGCGGCCCGGCGGTCGCGGACGAGCCGGCGAAGTCGGTCCCGGCCCCGGCGGCCAAGGCGACCAAGGCGACCAAGACCGCGGCCGCCAAGGCCTGACCCCGTGGCCAGGCGCACCGAATGGCCGGGCGACAGCGCCGACTCGTCGAGGGCCGAGAAGGAGCTGTCGCCCCAGGAACCGGCGGAGCGGGCGCGGGCGATCTGCCTGCGCCTGCTCACCGGGACGCCACGCACCCGCAAGCAGCTCGCGGACGCGTTGCGCAAACGTGAGATCCCGGACGAGGTCGCCGAGGAAGTCCTCTCCCGCTTCGAGGACGTCGGCCTGATCGACGACGCGGCCTTCGCGGGCGCGTGGGTGGAGTCCCGGCACCACGGCCGGGGCCTGGCCCGCCGTGCCCTCGCGAGGGAGCTGCGCACCAAGGGGGTGGACGCCGAGCTGATCGACGAAGCGGTGGGCCAGCTCGACTCCGAGCAGGAGGAGGAGACGGCGCGCGAGCTGGTCGCCCGCAAGCTCCGGGCGACCCGCGGCCTGGACCGCGACCGGCGGCTCCGCCGTCTCGCGGGGATGCTCGCCCGCAAGGGCTACCCGGAAGGCATGGCCCTGCGGGTGGTGCGGCAGGCGCTCGAGGCGGAGGGGGAGGACACGGACGACCTTCCGCACGAGGGCTTCTGAGCCAGGGGGACGTCGCGACCGCTTCAACCGGGCCGGCCGGCTGCCCCAGGCCGGGTCGCCGAGCCCAGCCGGCCGTCCAGCGGTCGGGCGCATGAGCTCGCCCGCCTCGACAGGCCGTCCAGCCGCCGCGGCTCGGGCGGCCGGTGGCCCAGCCATGGCTCGATGGCCGGCTATGGCCCGACCCGGTCGTCGGCCGTTCGGTCGGCCCGCCAGGACTGCCCAGTACCCGGCACCGGTGCCCAGGAGTGAGTCAGCAGGACGGACGACAACCGCAGCCCGCATGGCGGACCTGGTCGGAACGCCCCCCGCTCCCGCGCACATCGGTGCCGTTCATCAGCGGGGGTACAGCAGGTGCTCACGCTCCCCGTCGAGCGGCGACAGGGGACGGCAAGCGGCACCGACTGACGTCGAGCGACATCAGGTGACGTCGAGCCGCGCCGGACGACGTCATCCGACGTCATCCGACGTCGGCCGTCCGGTCGGTGCGTTCGCGCGAGGGCGCACCGCCCCGCACCGCGTCGGCCGCCGCGTGCAGCTCCTCGGGGCGTACCCCGCCGAAGACCGCCGCCAGGTGCCCGTCGGGCCGAACCAGCAGCACGGTGTGCGCGGCCGCCCCCGGGTACGTCTCCGTGACCAGGACCTCGCCCTCGACCGGCAGCGTGGACACCGCCTCCACCAGCCGGGGCATCACGCCCGCGGACATCCAGTGCCGCCGGTCCCACACTCCCGTGCCCGGGGCGACCAGCACGGCCAGGAGCCTGCCGCGGCCCAGCCGGTCCCGCAGCCGCGCGGTCGTGCCGTCCTCCGGTGCCGTGACCCGCACGTCCTCGACCGGCGCCCCCAGCGGCGTACCGACGCTCGTGTACGCCTCGGCGTGCGGCGGCGCGAGGGGAGAGTGCGGGTAGGCGGGCGGCGCGCCCAGCGGGCCGCGCCCCACATGCCCGTCCGTCAGGAGCGAGTCGTGCCCGCCGCCCCGCAGGTACGTCCGCAACCCGCCCGCGCCGCGCAGCACCGGCAACGACTGGTCGGCCGCCCGCAACCGGGCCGCGACCGCCGTGCGCCGCTCGGCCTGGTAGCTGTCCAGGAGGACGTCCGAGGCGCCGTGGTGCCAGGCCAGCGCGAGCTTCCAGGCCAGGTTCTCGACATCCCGCAGCCCCTCGTCCAGACCCTGCGTACCGAGCGCGCCCAGCAGGTGGGCGGCGTCCCCGGCGAGGAAGGCCCGTCGCACCCGCCACTGCTTCGCCAGCCGGTGGTGGAGCGTGTAGACGCCCGTGTCGACCAGGTCGTACGACGGCGTGGTGCCGCACCAGCCGGTCAGCGTCTCGCGGATCCGCGTCACCAGCGCGTCGGGCGTCACGAGGTCGCCCCGCGGCGGCAGCAGCCAGTCCAGCCGCCAGCTCCCGTCGGGCAGCGGCCGGGCGGTGACCTCCTCGCCCACGCCGCGCCACGGTGGCTGGCGGTGCAGCAGCGCCTCGTCCGGCCAGGGCAGTTCGACGTGCAGGGCGGCGACGGCGTGCCGTTCGACGGCCGTACGCCCCGGGAAGCGGACACCCAGCAGCTTGCGCACGGTCGAACGGGCGCCGTCGCATCCGACCAGGTGGCTGCCCCGCCACGAGGTCGCCCCCGGTCCGCGGGTGTGCGCGGTGACGCCGTACGCGTCCTGCTCGATGCCGTCCAGGCGACTGTGTGTGATCACCCGGATCAGTTCGGGGTCCGGCAGCACGGCGATGGCCTCCCGCAGCCCGCGCGTCAGGGCGTGCTGCGGGATGTGCAGCGGGGACGGGACCTCCGGGCCGAGCTCGATGTGCCGCATCTGCTGCCTGCGGCGCATCGACCGCCAGCCGGTCCAGCGCGCCCCCTCGTCCCGTACGGTCGCGCAGCCGAGACGCTCCACGAACGCGGCCGTGTCCGGGCGGAGTACGGCGGTGCGCGCGGCGCGCGGCTCCTCCTTGCCGGGGCCCTCGTCCAGCACGACCGAGGGCACGCCCTGAGCGGCGAGGGCGAGGGAGAGCGCCAGCCCGGCCGGGCCGGCGCCGACCACGATCACCGGGTCCACGGTACGACTCCTGTGGCGCGTACGGCCATGCGGTGAGCAGGGGAAACACGGGAAAGTGCGGCTGGAGCCCGACGCGACGCGATCACAGAACGTATGCAACCTACTGCGGGTGCTTGCGTCAAGTGACGGGGGCAGCGGCGCGACCGCCACTGCCCCCTACACCACGTAAGACACCCGGATGATGTCACATACCGTCAGTTGCCGGGGCCGTGGGCCCCGCCGTCGCCCCCACCGGTCCCACCGTCGCCTCCGCCGAGCAGGATCGTGTTGGCGTTGGCGTTCCCGGCGTCGCCGCCGAGGACGGCCGCGTTGCCGGCGGGCGCGGCCGGGCCGATGCCCGTCTTGGCGCGGCGGCCGCGCTTCTCGATCCAGGTGGCGAGCCCGGACAGCGCCAGACACATCGCCACGTAGATGGCGCCGACCACGACGATCGTCGACACGTACGGGTACATGCCGTTGACCTGGGTGTTGGAGGCGATCAGGCGGGCGGTCTGGAGCAGCTCGGGGTACAGGATGATGAAGCCGAGCGAGGTGTCCTTGAGGGTCACCACCAGCTGGCTGATGATCGTCGGCAGCATCGCGCGCACGGCTTGCGGCAGCAGCACGGTCGTCATGACCTGCGTCTTGCTCATGCCGAGCGCGTACGCGGCCTCCCGCTGGCCCCTCGGTACGGAGTTGACGCCGGCGCGCAGCACTTCGGCCTGGACGCAGCCGTTGTAGATCGACAGGCCGACCGCCAGCGCCCACATCGAGTAGTCGGTCAGGAAACCGACCCACACGGCGTAGATGGTGATCAGCAGCGGGATGGAGCGGAACAGCTCGATGAAGCCGGTCGCCAGCCATCGGACCGGCTTGTGGTCGGAGAGCCGCGCGACGGCGAGGAGCACGCCGAGCACCAGCGAGCCGACGGCCGCGATGCCGAAGACCTTCAGGGTGGCGAGGATGGCGTCGGCGATGTTCTGCCGGATGCCCGCGTAGTTGAAGATGTCCCACATCTCGGGGGCGAGGTGCCCCTTGTTGCTCAGCCGGACGATCGTGAGGGCGAGCAGCCCCAGGATGGCGAGGGTGCCGAGGACGGCGTAGAGGCGGTTGCGGACGACGGCCTTGGGGCCGGGGGCGTCGAAGAGAACGCTGGCGCTCATCGGGCGACCTCCAGGCGGCGCTCAAGGGTGCGGAAGACACCGCTGACGAAGAAGGTGACCACCAGGTAGGCGAGGGAGACCCAGAGGAAGATGGGGACGATGTCGTACCCCTCTTCGCTCATCAGCTTCTGCCAGCCGAAGAGTTCGGTGACGCTGAAGGCGCCCGCGATGGCCGAGTTCTTGGTGAGCGCGATGAGGATCGAGCTCAGCGGCGGCAGCACGGTACGGGTGGCCTGCGGCAGCACGATCAGCCGCAGCGTCTGCGAGAACGTCATGCCGAGGGAGCGGGCCGCCTCGGCCTGGCCCAGCGGCACCGTGTTGATGCCGGAGCGGACCGCCTCGCAGACGAAGGACGAGGTGTAGAAGCCGAGCGCGATCGAACCGAGGACGAAGGCGCTCATGCCCGGGAACAGGATCTCGGGCACCACGAAGGTCGTCACCAGGAACAGCAGGGTCAGCGGCGTGTTGCGCAGCAGGGTGACCCAGGCGGTGCCGAACCAGCGCAGCGGCGGGACCGGGGACACCCGGAAACCGGCGATGACGATGCCGAGGACCAGCGCGATGGCGGTGCTGACGGCGGTGATCGACACGGTTCCTATGAAGCCGTCGCGGAACTCTGAGAAGTGGTCGAGCAGTACGTTCATGGGGTCTCCGCGTCGGCGGTCAGCGGCTGGCGGTCAAGGTGCGTGCGGGGCGGACGGTGTGCGTGCGGGGAAAGCGGTGTGCGCGTGGGATGTGCGGTGCGCGTGGCGTGCGTAGGGCGTGCGTGGTGCATGACGTGCGGTGCGGGTGCTGTGGTGCCACGGGTGCGGTGCGGGGCTGGGCGGTGCGGGCGCGTCTCGTGCCGGGTGCGTACGTGCGTGTGGACGCGTCCGGCGGCGCGCGGTGCCCGGGCGGGCGGCGCGCCGGGCAAGGGGCGGAGCGCCCCGTACGCGTCAGGTACGGGGCGCTCCGTCCTCAAGCGGGGCGGTCAGTAGCGCTCGAGGGCCGGCGGCGCGGTGTACTCGGAGCCGGACAGACCGAGGGTGGCCTCGTAGATCTTCTTGTACGTGCCCTCCTTGACGCCCTTCTCCAGCGCGTCGTTGATCGCGTCGCGCAGCACCTTGTCCTCCTTGTTCATGCCGATGCCGTAGGGCTCCTGCGTGAACGGCTTGCCGACGACCTTCAGCTTGCCGGGGTTCTGGGCGGCGTAACCCTTGAGGATCGCGTCGTCCGTCGTCACCGCGTCGACCTGCTTGGTGAGCAGCTGCTGGACGCAGTCCGAGTACTTGCCGAGCTCGGTGGTGCTCGCGCCGTACTTCGGCTGCTTGATCTCCTGGAGCGGCGTGGAGCCCTTGATGGAGCAGACCTTCTTGCCCTTGACGGTCTCCGGGCCGGTGATCGCGGTCTCGTCCTTGCGGACCAGGAGGTCGGCGCCGGCCTTGTAGTACGGGCCCGCGAAGCCGACCTGGGCCTTGCGCTTGTCGTTGATCGTGTAGGTGCCGACGTAGTAGTCGACCTGGCCCTTGGAGATGGCGGTCTCGCGGGTGCTGGAGTCGACCGTCTTCCACTCGATCTGGGACTCGGTGAAGCCCAGCTCGGCCGCGACCATCTTGGCGATCTCGACGTCGAAGCCGGAGCGCTTCTTGGTGGCCTGGTCCTCGAAGCCGAGGTACGGCTGGTCCGCCTTGGAGCCGATGATCAGCTTGCCGCGCTCCTTGGCGGCCTTGAACGTCGCGGAGCCCTTCAGGTCGACGTTCGAGGCGACGACGTACATCGGCAGCGCCGGCGCGTTGGTGGCGCCGGGCTGGACGCCGGAGGGCTTGTCGCCCGCGGAGCCCTCCTTGCCACCACAGGCGGTCGCGGACAGCGCGAGCACGGCAACGGCCAGCGCGGCCGTCTTGCGGAGCTTCATGGTGAACATCCCTTATGTCGTGGTTCGTTGGTCGTCGTCACCGCTGGGGACCAGCGGGATCCGTCAGTGGTGAAGGATCTTCGACAGGAAGTCCTTGGCCCGGTCGCTGCGCGGATTGCTGAAGAACTGCTCGGGCGTCGCCTCTTCGACGATCCGGCCGTCGGCCATGAAGACGACCCGGTTGGCGGCGGACCGCGCGAAGCCCATCTCGTGGGTGACGACGATCATCGTCATCCCGTCCCGCGCCAGCTGCTGCATGACCTCGAGGACCTCGTTGATCATCTCGGGGTCGAGCGCCGACGTGGGCTCGTCGAAGAGCATCACCTTGGGGTCCATCGCCAGCGCGCGGGCGATCGCGACGCGCTGCTGCTGGCCGCCGGACAGCTGGGCCGGGTACTTGTCGGCCTGCGAGCCGACGCCCACCCGGTCGAGCAGCGTCCTGGCCTTCTGCTCCGCGGCCCTCTTGTCCGCCCTGCGGACCTTGACCTGGCCCAGCATGACGTTCTCCAGCACGGTCTTGTGCGCGAAGAGGTTGAACGACTGGAAGACCATGCCGACGTCGGCGCGCAGCCGGGCGAGCTCCTTGCCCTCCTGGGGCAGCGGCTTGCCGTCGATGGTGATGCTGCCCGAGTCGATCGTCTCCAGGCGGTTGATGGTGCGGCACAGCGTGGACTTGCCGGACCCGGACGGTCCGATGACGACCACGACCTCGCCACGGGCGATGGTCAGATCGATGTCCTGGAGCACATGCAGCGCGCCGAAGTGCTTGTTGACGTTGCTCAGCACGACCAGGTCGCTCGCCGTCGGTACGGCGTCCTCCGCGCCCTTGGTCACTGACACTCCGCTCATCGGCTTCTTGCTCCGTCCTCCTCGGTTGGGAGGACACTAAGCACGTGGTGCGACCAGCGTCATCACATCTGAGCGGAAATTGAGCATAACGATCCGGCTGCAACCGGACACTATGCGTGAACGGGGCGGCCCCGGGGCGGCGGTGTGGAGAACGGGTGCATAACGGAACCTCCCCGCGGCCGAAACCCTCTTGACTGGCGGGCAGCACATCAGCGTTCATGCCGAGGTGGCCGTATGGTCACCCAAGCGATCGCACCTTTCGGAGGGGGGCCATGAGACTGCTGCTCGTCGAGGACGACGACCACGTCGCCGCGGCCCTGTCCGCGATCCTCAAGAAGCACGGCTTCGACGTCACCCACGCCCGCAACGGTGAGGAGGCGCTCCAGGCCGTCCTGCCCGCCGCGAACGCCGGGCGGGTGCCCTTCGGCGTCGTCCTCCTCGACCTCGGCCTGCCCGACCAGGACGGCTACCAGGTGTGCGGCAGGATCCGGAAGCTCACCACCACCCCGGTGATCATGGTGACCGCGCGGGCCGACGTCCGCTCCCGGATCCACGGCCTCAACCTGGGCGCCGACGACTACGTCGTCAAGCCGTACGACACCGGCGAGCTGCTCGCCCGCATCCACGCCGTCAGCCGGCGCTCGGCCGCCGCGGACACGGACGACAGTGCCGGCCCCGGCGGTACGGACGAGGCCGCGCCGCTGCGCCTGGGCTCCGTGACCATCGAGCTGTCCACCCGAAGGGTGAGCGTGGCGGGTGCGGAGGTCCAGCTCACCCGGAAGGAATTCGACCTGCTCGCGCTGCTCGCGCAGCGGCCCGGCGTCGTCTTCCGCCGGGAACAGATCATCAGCGAGGTCTGGCGCACCAGCTGGGAGGGCACCGGCCGTACCCTGGAGGTGCACGTGGCGTCCCTGCGCGCCAAGCTGCGGATGCCCGCCCTCATCGAGACCGTCCGCGGGGTCGGCTACCGCCTGGTCGCACCGGCCGCGTAACACCCTGAAGCCCCTGTGCGCACCCGACTGCTCCCCCTCCTCCTCGTCCTCATGGCGGGCGTGCTGCTCGCGCTCGGCTTCCCGCTCGCGGCCAGCCTCGCCGCGACCCAGCAGCAGACCGTCGTCGTCGACCGGATCGACGACACCGCCCGGTTCGCGGCGCTCGCCCAGTTCGTCACCGAGCGCGGGCCCGGCATCGACGAGCGGCAGTCCACCCTCCACGGCGAACTCGTCCGCTACCACGGCGTGTACGGGATCGAGGCCGGTGTCTTCTACCGCGACACCACCGCCATGGCCCGCGCCCCCAAGGACTGGGACGTACCGCGGAGCGGCGAGCCCCGCCGCGCCTTCCGCGAGGCCCTGCTGGGCCGCCGCAGCCACGACCCGCCGCAGGTCTGGCCCTGGCAGCGGAACGCCCGCCTCGCGGTCGCCTCGCCGGTCGTACGGGACGGTGACGTCGTCGCCGTCGTGCTCACCGACTCGCCCACCGGGCAGCTGCGCTCCCGCATCCTGCACGGCTGGCTGCTGATCGCCGCCGGCGAGGTCGCGGCGATGCTGGTGGCGGTCGGCGCGGCGTTCCGGCTCACGGGGTGGGTGCTCAAGCCCGTCAAGGTCCTGGACGCCGCCACGCACGACATCGCGACCGGCCGGATGAACTCCCGGGTCGCGGCGGCGGGCGGCCCGCCGGAGCTGCGGCGCCTGGCCCGCTCGTTCAACGAGATGGCCGACAACGTCGAGGAGGTGCTGGAGCAGCAGCGGGCGTTCGTCGCCGACGCCTCGCACCAGTTGCGCAACCCGCTCGCCGCGCTCCTGCTGCGCATCGAGCTGCTCGCCCTGGAACTCCCGCCCGGCAACGACGAGATCGCCTCCGTGCGCACCGAGGGCAAGCGTCTCGCCCAGGTCCTCGACGACCTGCTGGACCTCGCCCTGGCCGAACACGCGTCCGCCGATCTGCGACTCACCGACATCGGGGAGCTGGCCGGCGAGCGCGTGGCCGCCTGGCGGCCGCTCGCCGACGAGAAGGGCGTCCGCCTGACCGGCCGCGGCTCGGCCGTCACCGCCTGGGCCGACCCCGTCGCGCTGTCCAGCGCCCTCGACGCGGTGATCGACAACGCGCTGAAGTTCACGCCCGCCGGCGAGGAGGTGACCGTGACCGTCGCGGCGGACGGGGACACCTCCACGATCGTGGTCACGGACGGCGGCCCCGGCCTGACCGACGAGGAACTGGTCCGCATCGGCGACCGCTTCTGGCGGAGCAACCGCCACCAGAACGTCAAGGGCTCGGGCCTCGGCCTGTCCATCTCGCGCGCCCTGCTCACGGCGGGCGGCGGCTCGATCACGTACTCCCACCACGAGCCCCACGGCCTTCGCGTCACGGTCACCGTCCCGCGCAGCGCGCCCGACGGCGGCTGAGCGCGCGGCCGGCCGGAGCGGCGGGCGGTGGTGCCCGGCCGCGGTCCGGCCGTTCCGGCCGCCGTCCCGCCGCGCAACCGGCTCACCCGTCCACAACCTCCCGGGGCGACACGGCTAGGGCTTCGCCGAGCGGTAGTAGCGGCGCGCGCCCTCGTGCAGCGGCAGGGGGTCCGTGTAGATCGCCGTCCGCAGGTCGACCAGCTGCGCGGGGTGCACCTCGCGGCCGATCCGGTCACGGCTCTGGATCACGGTGCGCGTGAAGGCCTCCGTCAGCGCCGGGTCCGTACGATCGGTGGTCACGAGCAGGTTGGCCACGGCCACCGTCTCGACCGGCCGGCCCTCCTGGGCGAGGGCGTAGGCGTCCGCGGGCACCACGGCCGAACGGTAGTAGCGGCCGCTGCCACCACCCTCGTGCACCCCGTTGATCAGGTCGCCGTCCAGCGGGACGAGCCGGATCGGGAAGCGCTCCGAGAGCTTCTGCACGGCACTGGTGGGCAGGCCGCCCGACCAGAAGAACGCGTCGAGCCGGCCGCGCTCCAGCAGGGACGGCATGGTGTCGATCCCGGCCGGCACGGGCTCGATGCCCGTCTCCGGATCGATCTCGGCGGCCTGGAGCAGCCGGTTCGCGACAAGCCTTACGCCCGATCCGTCCTGTCCCACGCCTACCCGCATCCCCCGCAGATCGCGAACGGAGCGCACCTTCGAGCCGCTCGGCACGACGAGCTGCACGTAGTCGTCGTACAGCCGGGCGCAGCCGCGCAGGTCGTACGCGCCGGGCCTGCTGTCCCGGATGTACGTCGCCACCGCGTCGGCCGTGGCGATGGTGAAATGGGCCTCCCCGGACGCGAGCCGCTCCAGGTTCTGCCGGGAGCCCTCGCTGTCCTGGAGCGTTATGGCGACGTCGGGCACATTGCGCCCGAGCGCCTCCTCAAGCAGCTCGCCGTACCGCTGGTACACACCGGTCGGCACGCCCGTACTGAACGTGACCTTGCCGCTCGGGGACGACTGGCCGGTGGGTACCAGCCACCACAGGAGCAGGCCCAGCACCACGAGACCCACCGCCGACCCCTGGAGGGCGCGGCGGCGGCTGATGCGGGACAGGGGCGGGAGCATGGCGCGATCCTGCCAGCTCACTCCCGGTGCTGGCCAGGCCCGCCCGGCGACGGCCCGTCCGGCAACGGCTCGGCCGCACACCGACCTGCCTGTCAGTGACACGTCAGCGCCGACCGGCAGCATGACGGTGGCACGGAGTGGCTCGACCGGGAGGACGAACCGATGAGCAGCGCACCGCCGATCCCGAGTGTCGCGGAGAACGCCGTCGAGGGCGTCGGGCGCGGGGAGGACCCGCGACCGGTGGCCCCTGCGCCGGCCGGAAGCCTGGTGCGCCGGCTGCTCGACCGGGCCACCGGCCCCGGCGCGGACCGGCACCTGTTCACCGCTCTGGGAGCGGAGGGTGAGCGGATCGCCCGCCTCACCCCGGCCGAGCTCGACGCGCGCGCCCGCGCGGTGGCGGCCGCGCTGCGCGGGACGGGACGGCCCGGCGACCGCGTGATCATCCCGCCGATGCCGGGACTCGACTTCCACGTCGCCTTCTTCGGTTGCCTGTACGCCGGGATGGTCGCCGTGCCGGTGGCGGACGCCACCGGACCGGCCGCCGCCGCCATCGCCCGGGACTGCCGCCCGAGCGCGGTGCTGGTGGCGGGCTCCGCCCCGCCGGGACCGTCGCTCGGTGTCGCCCGAGTCGCCGTACGGGAGCAGTCGCCGGCCTCCCACGACCGGTGGGACGGCCCCGTGCCGCCGGCCCCCGGGGCGCCGGCGCTGCTCCAGTACGCCCAGCGGCCCGCCGAACGGCCCCGGGGCCTCCCCGTCGGCCACGGCACACTGGCGGCGGGCCAGGCGGCGGTGCGCGACCGGTGCGACATCGACACCGGGACCACCGTCGTCAGCTGGCTGCCCCTCTGGCACGGCACCGGCCTGGGTACGGCGCTGGTCCTCCCGCTCATGTCGGGGGCGGCCTCGGTGACCCTGGAGCCCGCCGCGTTCGTGCGGGACCCGCGCGTGTGGCTGCGCGCCATCGAGGCGGAGGAGGACGTCTTCGCCGCGGCGCCGGACATCGCGTACGAGCTGTGCGTCCGGCGCGTCCCCGCGGCCGAACGGATGCGCATCGACCTGTCGACGTGGCGGGTGGCCGCCGTCGGGGGCAACGGCGGGCAGCCGGTCAGGGCGCGGACGCTACGCCGGTTCGCCGACGCGTTCCGGCCCGGCTTCTTCCGTGAGGAGATGTTCGCCGCGGGCTACGGCCCCGGCGAGGGCGCCCTCGGCGTCACGCTGGCGCGCCCGCTGTACCCGACCGTCTCCGGGCGCTACGACCGCGGGGCCCTCGCCCGGGGGAAGGCGGTGCCCGTCCCCGCGTCGGACCGCGGCGGGGTCGAACTGGTGGGCCGGGGAACACCCTTGCCGGGCACGGAGGTACGGGTCGTCGACCCGGTGTCGTACCGGCCGCTCCCCGAGCGGGCCGTCGGCGAGATCCGGGTGGCCGTGGCCGGCGGCGGCTGCGACCGGGCCGGCACGCGTACCGGGGACCTGGGCTTCCTCGACGGTGGCGAGCTGTTCGTGACCGGGCGCACCGCGTGGTCGCCGGTGTGGTCCCCGGCGTGATCCCCGCTGTGGACCCGGCGTGATCGAGCGGATCCTGCCGCCGTACGTCACCGCCGTCGAGGCCTTCACGGACCCGCCCGGCGCCCGGCTCTTCCCGGAGGAGCGGGCCGTGGTGGCGGGCGCCGCGCAGGGACGGCGGCGCGAGTTCACGACCGTACGCCACTGTGCCCGCCTCGCCCTCGGCACACTGGGCCGGCCGCCCGTACCGCTCCTGCCCGACGCCGACGGCGCCCCCCGGTGGCCCGAGGGTGTCGTCGGCAGCATGACGCACTGCCGCGGTGGCTACCGGGCCGCCGCGGTCGCCCTGCGCAGCGCCGCTCGGGCCGTCGGGGTGGACGCCGAGCCGCACCGGCCGCTGCGGGACGGGGTCCTGGCGACCGTCGCGCGCCCCGCCGAACGCGCCCGGCAGGCGGGGCTGCGCCGCGCCGACGCGGCGGTGTGCTGGGACCGGCTGCTGTTCTGCGCCAAGGAGGCCGTGTACAAGGCGTGGTTCCCGCTCACCGGCGTGTGGCTGGGCTTCCACGACGTGGAGGTCGACTTCGAGCCCCGCGGCGATGTGTTCCGGGCACGGGTGGTGGCAGGGCACGGGGCGGACGAGCCGGCGTTCTCCGACGGCCGGCTGTGCGGCCGGTGGGTCGTCGGCCACGGTCTGGCGGCCGCCGCCGTGGTCCTACCGTCACCCCTCCCGGGGCCCGGGATCGTTTGACATCCGCGCAGGTCGTGGGAAAGTCTCGTCTCAAAGTTTCCCGGGATGTCAGAGGTGGGCCATGACCAGCGAGGAGCTTCTGGCTGTTCTCGCTGCCGTGGGTCACGCACAGCGCCTCCGGGTCATCGCCGAGCTCGCCGAGGGCCGGATGTACGTCAGCGAGCTGGCCCGCCGCCTCGGTATGTCCCGCCCCCTGCTGTACATGCACCTGGAACGGCTGGAGAAGGCCGGCCTGGTCGTCGGAAACCTGGAGTTGTCGGACGACGGCAAGGCGTTGAAGTACTTCGAACTGGGCGCGTTCGACCTGCACGTGAATGTCGATACGATCCTCGCGGCCGTACGGGCCGACGAGGCTCGGGCGGTGGACGCCGGTGCCGCGCCGGAGCGGGCGGACTCGGCGGGCCCGAAGGACCCGAAGGGCCTGAAAGACGTGAAGGGGAAACGCACATGACCGGGGCCATCATCGCCATCGCCGTCGTCCTGATCATCGTCGGCGGCATCACAGCGAGCGTGGTCGCGTACTTCAGACTGCAGCGCCACCGCGCCGATGCCGTGGCCATGGCCTCGTACCGCAAGCTCGCCGAGGAGGCGGTCGCCCAGCAGGAGTCGCTCCGCGGCCAGCTGGCCGAACTGGGGGACCGGGTCAAGGCCGTCGAAGCGCTGCTGCGCAGCGTCGACTGACGGCGGCGTCGACGGCAGGCGTCGGCGTCGGCTCCCCGGCCGGCCGGCCGGCCGCCCGTCCGGTACGGGGCCGAGCTCCGGCCCTCCGGCCCGGCACACAACACCGGCGCGCTGCCCGGCGCCTCCTGGCCGCACCCGGTCCGGGTCCGAGCCGAGCCGCCGCACCCGAGCCAGGCACCCGGTCCCGAGCCGAGCCGCCCGGACCAGGCCCCGGGTACCAGCCGGGCACCCGAGCCGGGTACCGGGTCCGGAGCAGGACCGGCACGAGCCGCGCACCCGGGCCGCGTACGTAGCGGACGCCCGATCCGGGCACCCGAGCGGCCAGGCCCCGAGGGCACCCGAGCGGCCCGCCCCCGAGCCAAGGCACCCGGGCCCGGACTTGAGCCGGGTCCGAGCCCGGCCCCGAGCCGCCGGGTACGAGCTCGGGCACCCGAGCGGCTTGCACCCGAGCCGCCTGGACCGGGTCCGTGTATCAGTCGGGTGCCCGGGCGGCTCGGGCCCGGGGCGCCCGGGCCTGGGTTGGGGGCCGGGCTGACCTGCGATTTTCGCCGGGAACTTAAGAGCATGGCCGGCCTCCGCGGGCGTTCCTAGACTCGTGCCTGTTCCTGCTGAGCACGGCGCCAAGCCTGTTGACGCACGACCAGAAGCCGAACACGTCCCATGGTGCCGCCGGGCTCCCGGCGGCATCACTCCGTCGGGCAGACCGAAGCGGCCTCGGACGAGGCGCGGCCGGTGTCTGCGACCACGAGAGGAAGGGATGGTCGGGAATGTTCGGTCCTGGCGTCTCATTCAATGACGAGATCTATCCTCCGCTGCTCCGGTGCGAGACACCGGACCTCGACGCGATGGAGTGGGCGGCGGAGCACCGCCCGGCCATCGACGGACTGCTCCTCACCCACGGGGCGGTCGTTCTCCGCGGCTTCGGCGTCGCGGACGCCGACGCGTTCGAGGCGGTGGCCGCCGCCCTGGTGAACAGGCTGTACGGCGACTACGGCGACCTTCCGCACGAGAAGGACGCCGACCGCGTCTACAAGTCGACGCCGTACCCCGCCCAGCAGTCGATCCTGTTCCACCACGAGAGCTCCCACATGCCGCAGTGGCCCAGCCGCCAGTTCTTCTGCTGCATCCAGCCGTCGAGGAAGGGCGGTGCGACGCCGATCGTCGACGGCCGCAAGGTGTGGGCGGCCCTCCCGGAGGAGCTGCGCGGCCGATTCGAGACGCTCGGCATCCGCTACGTACGCAACTTCATCCCCGGGCTCGACGTCGGCTGGGAGCAGATGTTCGGCACCAGTGACCGGGGCGAGGTGGAGGAGCGCTGCCGCGCCCAGGGCGTGGAGTGCCAATGGCTGCCCGACGGCGTCCTGCGGACGGTGCAGAACGCGCCGGCCGTCGTCCAGCACCCCGGGACCGGTGAACAGGTCTTCTTCAACCAGCTCTTCCTGCACCACACGGCCTGCCTGGAGCCATCCGTCCGGGAGGTGATGAGCTCGCTGTTCGGCGACGACGAGACCGCGTACCCGCGCAGCGCGTCCTTCGGCGACGGTTCCCGGATCGACGACGCCACGGTCGGGCTGCTGCGCTCGCTCTACGACTCACTGGCCCAGCGGTTCCCCTGGGAGCGGGGCGATGTGGCGGTCATCGACAACATGCTCGTCTCGCACGGCCGTGACCCCTTCGAGGGCGAGCGGAAGATCATCGTGGCCATGGGAGACATGGTCAGCCGTGTCGCCCTGACCTGACGGCCTCTCGACCCGACGGTTCATCACCTCACCGGGCCCGGGCGCCGGTGCGCCCGCGCCCGGCCCGACAGCCGACATCAGGAGCAGCGATGGTCTCGTCAGCGGCGCACCCCGGAATGCTCTCCGGTGAGGTGCGCGACATAGAAGCGGACTCGATCGTACGGATCGTCCGGGCGCACGCGCGGCTGCGGCCGGACGCCGTGGCCGTCCGGTCCGGTGGCACGTCCTGGACCTACCGGCGGCTGTGGCACCGGAGCCTCGTCGTGGCCGCCGTACTGGAGGAGGCGGGGGTGGGACCCGGCGACCGGGTGGCCGTGTGGGCCGACCGGTCCGCCGGGGTGATCGCCGCCGCGCTCGCCGTCATGTCGCTGCGCGCCGCCTACGTGCCCATCGACCCGACCCACCCGGCCGAACGCGTCGGCACGGTGCTCGCGGGCGCCCGGCCGGCCGCCCTGGTGCACGACGGGCCGATGGCCACGGGCCCGCGCCCCGCCCTCGACGTGCCCGTCATCGACGTGGCGGAGGCGGAGATCGCGGACGTCCGCACGCCGCCGGAGCGCGAGCTGCCGCGCGGCGAGGACATCGCGTACGTGGTGTTCACCTCGGGCTCGACCGGCACCCCCAAGGGCGTCATGGTCCCGCACGCGGCGCTCGTCAACTACGTGTCCTGGTGCGGGTCCCTCGTCGGGTCGGACGGGAACGGCAGCCCGCTGTTCGCCAGCCTCGGCTACGACCTGGCGATGACCTCCCTGTGGGTCCCCCTGGCCCAGGGCTCGCGAGTCGTCACCGTGCCGGGGCTGTGGGACCAGGCCACGTTGTTCGGCGCCGGGGTGGACCGGCCGGACCCGTACACCTTCGTCAAGCTCACCCCGTCCCACGCCCGGTTCTTCGAGGCACTCGCCGAGCCGCCCCGCTACGACCGGGCGACCCGGCTGCTGATGTTCGGGGGCGAGGCGCTCGACCCGGCGCTCATCACCTCCCTGGGCCGGAGGCTCGACGGGGTACGGCTCGTCAACCACTACGGTCCCACCGAGACCACGATCGGCTGCTGCGCCCACCGGTTCGACAACACCGCCCTGCCCGGTACGCCGACCGTGCCCATCGGCGTACCCGCCTGGAACACCCGCGCCTACGTGGTGGACGAGGACCTGCGACCGCTGCCGCCCGGCCGGCCGGGGGAACTGGTGATCGCCGGGCGCGCCGTCGCCGCCGGTTACCTGGGCGGCGCGGGCGCGGGCGACCGGTTCGTCGACGAGCGGGAGCTCGGTGGCGCGCCGGGGCCGGCGTACCGTACCGGCGACATGGCCGAGCTGCTGCCCGAGCGGCTCCTGCTGCACCTGGGGCGCCGCGACGACCAGTGGAAGGTCAACGGCTACCGTGTGGAGCTGGGCGAGCTGCGTCACCATGTGCTGTCCGTGCCGGGTGTCGCCGACGCGGCCTTCGACGTCGTGCGCGGGCCCGTCGACAGCCTGGAGCTGTTCGTCCGCGCCACGGACCCCGCGCACACCGACGCCGGTGCGCTGGCCGGGACGCTGCGCGAGGCGCTCGCCGGGGCGCTGCCCTCGGGCCTCGTACCCAACGAGGTGCACGTCGTCCCCGAGATCGTGTTCAACTCCAACGGCAAGTGCGATGTCGCCGCCACCCGGCGCCGGCTGGAGCGCCTGACGCGGTGACCGCACGCCGTATCAGAGGTCGGTCAGTGTCGTGTCAGTGGCATTCGACAGCATGAGGATGCGTCGTGCATACGACGCGTGCGACATACGACTCGGATACGGGAGTGAGTGGGCGACGTGTCGAACCCCTTTGACGACCAGGACGGAACGTTCCTCGTACTCGTGAACGGCGAGGGCCAGCACTCCTTGTGGCCGGCCTTCGCGCAGCGGCCGGACGGCTGGACCATCGCCCTCGACGAGAGCCCGCGCGACGCGGCGCTCGCGTACGTCGAGGAGAACTGGACGGACATGCGCCCTCTCAGCCTGCGCGGGACCAGTGCCCCCGAAGCTTCTTGACAGACCGTCGGTTCGTCAGGAGGCCGGAGGAGCGACACGTGGACATGGCGATTCAGGCGGAGGGCCTGCGTAAGGAGTACCGGGGGACCCAGGCGCTGCGCGGGGTCGACCTCGCCGTGCCGGCCGGTACGGTGCTCGGTCTGCTCGGGCCGAACGGCGCCGGCAAGACGACCACGGTGCGTACGCTGGCGACGCTGCTCGTGCCCGACGGCGGCCGGGCCGAGGTCGCGGGCTACGACGTGGTGCGCCGGCCGCACGAGGTGCGCCGGCGGATCGGCCTGGCGGGCCAGTACGCGGCCGTGGACGAACTCCTCACCGGGCGCGAGAACCTGGTGCTGATCGGCACGCTGCTGCACCTGGGCAGGCGTGCCGCGCGGGAGCGGGCGGCGCGGCTGCTCGACCGGTTCGACCTGACGGGCGCGGGCGACCGGCCGGTCCGCACCTACTCGGGCGGTATGCGGAGGCGGCTGGACCTGGCGGCGTGCCTGGTCGCGCGGCCCTCGGTGCTCTTCCTCGACGAGCCCACCACCGGTCTGGACCCGGTGAGCCGGATGGCCCTGTGGTCGGCGGTGCGGGAGCTCGTCACCGACGGCGTCACCGTGCTGCTGACCACGCAGTACCTGGAGGAGGCCGACTACCTCGCCGACCGGATCGTGGTCGTCGACGCGGGCCGGGTGATCGCCGACGGCACGCCGAACGAGCTCAAGCGAAAGGTCGGCGACGAGCGGTTGGAAATCGTTGTCGCGCGCCCCGACGGTGTGCCGGCGGCGGTGTCGGCGCTGCGGCGGGTGACCGCGGTGGAGCCGGTGGTGGACCGTGACAAGGGAGTCGTCTCCATCGCCGTCGGCGAGGGGATGGACAACATGGACAGCATCGCCACGGCGGCCGCCGCGCTGCGCCGGGAGAACGTGGAGGTCGCCGACTTCGCACTGCGGCGGCCGACGCTCGACGATGTCTTCGTCTCTCTCACCGGCCGTTCTGCCTGAACGTTTCTCCGCGTCTTCTTCTCTTCACTTCTCCCGCGCCCGCGCGGGACTACGGGGGCCACCATGCAGAGAATCCACTTCGAAGCCGCCGACCTCGCCAGAACCCGGCTGCGGCCCACCGTGGGGCCGCTCGTGGAGACCGCCTTCGCGGTCGGCCTCCTCGGCCGCAGTGTCGGCGCGCCCTACGCGCGGTGGCGCAGCCAGGTCGGCAAACGGCTGCCCCGATGGTCGTCGCCGCCCTCGCACGGCGGCGCCGCCCTCGTCCCCGAAGCGCTCATCGCGCACGCGGAGCAGTACGCCGAGAGGTACGGCGAGGAGTACGGCGAGCCGTACGCCGTCCAGCAGGCGTCCACCGAACTGTCGGAGGTCTGGCGGGCGGCGGTGGCCCCGTACTGGGACCAGTTGCGCGCGTACCTGGAGGCCGAGTGCGAAGCACGCGGCAGGATCGTGATGGCCGGGGGAGTGGAACAGCTGCTGGCCACTCTGCACCCCCGGACGTCCTGGCGTGCGCCGGTCCTGGAGATCCCCGGCGGGCCCGACGAGGACATCCACCTCGACGGGCGGGGCCTGGTGCTCACGCCGTCGGTGTTCCTCAACCACCGGCCCGGCCGGCTGATGGCGGCCACGGCGGAGAACGGACAGGTGGTCCTGGCGTTCGCCGCACCGCCCGACGCCGCGCGCGCCGCCGCGCTGTGGGAGGAGCCCGACGGCCGGGCGCAGTCGCTCGGCGCCCTGGTGGGCCAGACGCGGGCAGCCGCGCTGCGCGTGCTGCGCGCCACCTGCACCACCAGTCAACTCGCCGACCAGCTCGGCATCTCCGCGGCGGGCGCGAGCCAGCACACCGCGGTACTGCGCGAAACAGGTCTCATCACCACCCGCCGCATCCGCAACACCGTGCTGCACACGGTGACCCCGCTGGGTGTCGCACTCCTCGACGGCCGGGCCGTCCGTTCCCTGCCGCCCCAGAGCGTCGTCCGCCCGCGGGGGCGGTCGGCCCTGGAGACCATCCCCCAGCAGCGGCGCGCCTCGTAACCTTCCACGCCCCACAGGCGAAGCCCCGGTACGGGCAGCGTACCGGGGCTTCTGCGCGCGCCCGTTCCCTACTCGCGTACGCCCGCCATCTCGCCGGGCTTGCCGCGCAGGACCAGCCTGGCCGACAGCAGGGTGGTGGCGAGGGTCAGGCCGAGCGCGGCGGCGACCACCGCGGCGAAGATCCACGGGGAGCCGTCCGGCACCGGCGAGCCCAACACACTGATGCTCAGCGGCACCAGGGTCAGCGCGGCGACCAGCACGCCCAGCACGATGCCGGCGGCGGCCACCAGGAACGCCTCGACCGTCATCATCTGCATCACCTGGCGGCGCGTGGAGCCGATGAGCCGCTGGAGCATGAACTCCCTCCGCCGCTCGGTCGTGGAGATCACCTGGGTGTTCACCAGGGCGATCGTCGCGTACCCCACCACCATGCCGAGCAGCAGGTAGGACATCCACGTCTGTGTCTCGTCCGCCTCCGCCTGGACGACGGCGAGCGCCTCGCGGTCGGCGACTCGCAGCCCGGGGTGATCGGCGGCCAGCGCGGACAGCGTCCCGGCCAACTCGGCGTGGTCCGTCCCCGGTTCGGCCTTCACCATGATCTGGGGCAGGAGGCCGGAGTCGGTGTGCGGCACCAGGAGGGCGGCGGGCAGCAACGCCGTCTCGTAGCCGCGCCGCCCGTCGAGTGTGGCGACCAGGGTGAGGCCGACGGCGGTGCCGTCGCCCAGCCGCATCGGTACCTTGTCACCCAGCGCGTAGCCGGACGCCTTGGCGAGCGTCGTCGGCAGGGCGACGGTGTCGCCGGTGAGCTCGGTGAGGCTGCCGCTGGAGGCGCGGTACGCGGTCGTCCGCTCCAGGCCGGCCGGGGTGACGCCCTGCATGGGCACCTCGGTGGGCTCCGGCTCGTCGGGCTCGTCGTCCGCGTCCTCGCTGCCGGGCGCCGGCTTCCGCGGGGCGGGAGGGTCGATGTAGCCGAGCGTGGAGACCTGGGCGGAGGCCGCCTCGACACCGGGCTGCCGGCCGACGGTCTCGACCAGGTCCAGCGGCAGGCCGCCACTGGCGGAGGTGACGACCAGGTCGGCCCGGAGGTTCTCCTCGAACGCCCGCTCGGCGCCGCTGGACTGGGTGGTCTGGAGGTAGATCAGCGACATGGCCAGGCCGCTGGCGAGCATGACGGGCATCACCGCGCCCGCGAACCGGCTCGTGCGCGCCTTGGCGTTGAGCGAGGCGAGTGAGCCGGCGAGGCCCGTGAAGGCGCGCAGCGGTCCGCGCAGCACCGCCGTGATCGCCTTGGCCAGGCCGGGGCCGAGCAGGCCGAAACCGGCCGTCCACAGCATCGCCGCCGGGGTCGCCGTGGAGCCCGCCGACGGGCCGTCCATGTTCGCGGTCACCAGGGCCAGCGCGGTGCCGCCACCGAGGAAGAGCAGCGCGAAGAAGAGCCGGGACTTGCTGAACCACCGGCGCTGGAGGGAGGCCTCGGCCAGCGCCTCGGTCGGGCGGGTGCGGGTCGCGGCCCGTGCGCCCAGGAACGCCGCGCCGAGCGCCGTGAGCAGCGCCGTCGCCACGCCGACGGCCATCGGCACGAAGCCCGCGCGGAAGGCGATCGTCTCGGGGACGACTCCGGCGGCGGCGAACGCGTCCAGCAGCCACCGGCCGATCATCGGCCCCGGGAAGCAGGCGAGCGCGGTCGCGAACACCGCGATGAACAGCGTCTCGCCCAGCACCATCCGCCGCAGCTGGGCGGGGGTGGCGCCGATCGCCCGCAGCAGCGCGGTCTCCCGCTGGCGCTGGTTGAGCGAGAGGCCCACCGTGCTGGAGACGACGAAGACGGTGACGGCGGCGGACAGACCGCCGAAGACGGAGGCGAGGGTGACGAGTTTGCTGCCCTCGCCGATGACGTCGGGGTTCTCGGCCCAGCCGCGCTCGTCGCCGGACAGCACCTGCGCCGGCGCGGTGCCGTCCGTCTCCCCGGTGCCCGCCACGGCCTTCTCGATGGCCTGCTCGACCGGGCCCAGGGCGGTCCCCGGCGCTGTGAACACGCCGATGGAGTCGGCCTGGCCGGGCCGGCCGGTGGCCGCCGCGGCCTCGGCGTCGGTCAGGAAGACCGTCGCCGGGTCGCCGGGGCCGGAGACCAGCGCGGTGACGCGGTAGCTCTCGGCCGTGCCGCGCAGCGCCAGTCGCAGCTCCTGGCCGACGCGTACGCCGCTTCGGCCGGCGAACCGCGCGTCCAGGGCGACCTCATGGGCGGCCGACGGCGCCCTGCCCTGGTCGACGCGGTACGGGGCCAGCTTGGCGGACGACCAGCCGTGACCGGTCAGCTGCGCCCCGGCCCGCTCGCCGGCCAGCACGGCGGCCGGGAACGAGACGTCCGTGACCGCGTCGGTGACGCCCGGTACCGCCTTGATCCGGTCCACCAGCGCGGTGTCGACGCGGATGCGCTCGGGGAACATGTCTCGCTTGGTGCCGGGGTAGCGCTGGTCGCCGGTGACGACGACCTGGGCGGCGGCGAGGCGCTCGGGCGGGGCGGCCTTGTGCAGCCCCGTCTCGAAGAGGCCGCCGCACCCCACGACGATCGCGGCGCCGAAGAACAGCGCGATGAACGTCGCGATGAAACCGCCCTTGTGGAACCGCAGGGTCTTGAGCGCGAGCCCCATCATCGCCGGTCACCCCGCCCGTGCGAGGCGCTCGGGGCGGCGGCGGGCGCGTTGCCCCAGGCGCCGAGGTGCGTCATCCGCTCCGCGACCTGGTCGGCGGTGGGCCGGTCCAGGGCGCTGACGATCCGGCCGTCGGCCAGGAAGAGGACACGGTCCGCGTGCGCGGCGGCCATCGGGTCGTGGGTGACCATCACGATGGTCTGCCCGGCCCACTGGACGGCCTCGCGCAGCAGCGTGAGCACCTCGCGCGCGGTGTACGTGTCCAGGGCGCCGGTCGGCTCGTCACCGAAGATGACGGCCGGCTTGGTGACGAGCGCCCGGGCGATCGCGACGCGCTGCTGCTGGCCGCCGGAGAGCTCACCGGGGCGGTTGCCCCGCCGGTCCGACAGGCCGACCCGCTCGATGACCTCGTCGACCTCGGCCCGCTTGGGCCGGCGGCCGGCGAGGCGGAGCGGCAGGGTGACGTTGTCGACGACGCTCAGGGCGGGGAGCAGGTTGAACGCCTGGAAGATGAAGCCGATGCGCTCCCGGCGGAGCTTCGTCAGCTCCTTCTCGCCCAGCGGCGCGAGGTCCACGCCGTCGAGCAGCACGGTGCCCGACGTGGGCCGGTCGAGCCCGGCCGCGCAGTGCAGGAAGGTGCTCTTGCCGGAGCCGGAGGGGCCCATGACGGCCGTGAAGCTGCCGCGGGGTAAGCCGATGGTCACACCGTCGAGCGCGGCCACCCGGTTCTTCGAGCCGCCGTACACCTTGCGTACGGAGTCGAGCCTGACGACGTCGTAACCCTCGTGACCGTGCGGGCTCGGTGTCCCGTTCATGTGCGGTGTCCTCCGTGTGCGGTGGGCCCGGTGACCGGGCGTGGTGGGGTGGGCGAGAGCGGGCCGGGCGCGGCGAGCACGTGCTTGGCCTCGGCGAGCGGGTCCGGCGGCGGGCGGAGCAGGGTGTGGGCGACGGTCAGATGGAGCCGGGCGGCCGCCACCACGGCGTACGAGGCGTACATGGCCAGGACCAGGAAGGCGGCCGAGGCGATGAGTGCGGCCGGCCAGGTGTCGATCCAGATCCCCGGCCCCGTGCCGTCCGACCGGCCGAGCCGCACGCCGTCCGCGAAGCTCCCGTCCGCCTGCCGGCAGTCGACGGCCCAGAACCACAGGGGCAGCGACACACCGGCCAGCAGCGGCAGCCAGATGGCCAGCGTGAGGGCGTCCAGGAGCAGCAGGAAGGGGTGGAGCAGGATCAGGTAGCAGCAGTCGCGGTAGAAGACGGGATCCGTGCAGCGGGCCTTGAGATGCCCGACGAAGCCCGCTTCGGTGACCTCCTGATAGGCGTACGGGATCGGCACGTCGATCAGGAGGGCCCGGCCGCGCTCGACCTGGGCGCAGCACCGGACCACCCACACGGAGCCGACGGTGAGCGCCAGGGTCACGGTGAGCTGGCTGAAGACGATGCCCACGAGGACGGCGGCGGTCGCCACCGCGAAGAAGGCGCTGCCGGCCACGACGTACCCGGCGAGATACCCGGTCGCGCGCCAGGGGGCGGGGGACAGCAGCATGCGCAGCGGGTTGCCGTGCCGCGGCAGCCGGCGGGCGGGCAGGAGCGAGGCGGCGAGGGAGGCGACGAGGGAGGGTATGGGCACGGCGCTGGGCGATGGCCCGTCCGGGGCGCCGCGCGGGGTCATCCCACGCTCCGCAGCAGGGTCTCGATCGCCTTGAGCCGGTCCTCGATCGCGCCCAACTCCTGCCGCAGGGCCTCCTGTCCGGCGCTCGCCTCCTCGGCGAGTTTCCGGTAGGAGGCCATGGCGACGGCGTCGGCGCGGTGCCGCTGGAGCCGGAAGTAGGCGATCACACTCAGCGTGCTGCCACCGGCGATGATCAGGATGATGGCGATCGTGATGACGGCGCCGGTCATGTGGGGGTTCCCTTCACGTCACTGACTGTGCCTTCCGCGTCCGCCGCCACGGCCGCGGCTATCGTCTCGGCGTTCACACGCAGGTCGAACGGCGCCAGTTCGAAGTACTTCAGCGCCTTGCCGCTCGTCGACAGCTCCAGGCTGCCGACGACCAGACCGGCCTTCTCCAGCCGATCCAGGTGCATGTACAGCAGGGGCCGCGACATCCCGAGGCTTCGGGCCAGCTCGCTGACGTACATCCGCCCCCCGGCGATCTCCGCGATGACCCGGAGGCGTTGGGCGTGGCCCACGGCGGCGAGCACAGCCAGCAGCTCCTCGCTCGTCATGGTCCACGCCCTCTCACCGCCGGAAGCATGTAAGTCGAGACTTACATATGCCTTGGAAGGCTGTCAAACGTCAGGCAGGACATTCTCATGTCGGGGTACGGCGAAGGCCCGGCCCCCGGACGGGGGCCGGGCCGCCTGGCGGACGACGGGCCGTCACATGGCGGACCAGGAGCGGAACTGCCGCAGCCCGTAGAGCAGTGGAGGATGGGCGTGCCGCTCCACGATCCGGCGCGCGGCGCCGTACACGGTGACGTGGCTGCCGATCTTCTGGGTCAGGACGACATCGCAGTCGGCGACGGTGTGCGCGTCCCGGGACAGGTGGGGGCCCGCCATGTCCGGCGTCTGCTCCCACGGCAGGAGGTCGAAGCGACGCGGGTTGCCCGAGGCGAAGAGCTCGGCGGCCTCCTGGGCGCCCTCGTGGAGCAGGTTGACCGCGAAGACGCCGTTCTTCATGATCGCCTCCAGCGTCGGACTGCCGTCCCGCAGGCAGACCAGCAGCGTGGGGGGATCGAGGGACACGCTGCACACCGAGGAGCACGTCATCCCGCGCGGCGCGCCCTCGTGGTCGGTGGTGGTCACCACGCAGACACCGGTGGGGAAACCGCTCATCATGGCGCGGAAGCCGTCGGGGGTGGCCGGTCCGGGCACCGTCGGGGCGGTGGGGGTCGAGGTCCGTATGGCGGGGTCGGTCATCGCGTACCGCTTTCTGTCTCTACGGGAAGCTTCTCGCGGTCGGAACGGTGCTGGGGGAGGCGTCCCGCAGGGGGTCCCGGGGTGCGCCCGGTGAGGCGCCCGGTGAGGCGCTCGTCGCGGCGGTCGAGCCCGTTCAGCAGCGGGCCCGTCATGGCGGTCGTCACCAGGGCCATCACCACCAGTGCAAGGACCAGGGGCGCCGACAGGATGCCGGCGCTCGAACCGGCCTGGAGCACGATCAGTTCGGTCAGGCCCCGGGTGTTGACCAGTACGCCGACCCGGCACGCGGCGCCGCGCGGCAGGCCGCCGAGGCGGGCACCGGCGTAACCGCCGAGCACCTTGCCGGCGCAGCCGAGCAGCACGGCCACCGCGATCAGCGGCCAGGACACGGCGGAGAACGCGCCGGTCAGCACCGTGATGCCGGTGACCACGAAGAACGCGGGCGTCAGGGCGCGGCCGGCCCGGGACACCGTGGACACCGCGCGGGCCCAGGGCGCCCGCTCGTCACCGGGGACCGCCAGACCGACCAGGGCCGCGCCGAGGACGGCCGTCATGCCCAGGTGCTCCATGGCCAGCGCCACACCCAGCGCGGCGGCGCCGAGCGCGGCCGCCATGGTCCTCGGCAGCCGCTCGAAGGCCCCGCGCGCCGCGCGGGAGCGCAGCCCGTACCGGACCGCAAGCGCGCACACCGCCCCGAACAGCAGCGCCCGCGCGGAGTCCAGCGTCCCCGCCAGGTCGCCCGCGCCGAGACTGATCGCGACCGTGAGCAGCAGCCACCCGACCACGTCGATGGCGATGGCCGACGCCAGCGCGAGCCGGCCCGCCGCCGACTCGCCCATGCCCCGGTCCGCCAGGATCCGCGACATCACCGGCACGGCGGTGATCGACATCGCCACCGCCACCATCAGGAGGAAGGCGGGCAGCGGGGCGTTGCCGCGGACCTCCGCGCCACCGGTGAGCGTCACCCACCAGGTCAGCAGCACTCCGGTGAGCAGCGGCAGCGCCAGGGAACCGGCGGCCACCCAGCCCATGGCGCGGCGCGGCGGGCGGTCCGGTCCGATCCGCAGCTTGTGCGTGAGACCGACCAGGAACAGCACCAGGCCGGCCTGGCCGAAGAGGGTGAGGATGTCGAACACGGGGCCCGGCAGCACCGCGTCGAGGAAGGTCTTGCCGAACAGGGCGATGACGGCGGGCCCGACCAGCAGGCCCACCGTGATCTCCCCGATGACCTCCGGCTGACGCAGCCGCCGGGCGGCCGACCTGCCCGCGGCGGCGAGCAGCAGGACGACGGCGAGCGCCGTCACCGCGTGCGTGATCCGCAGCAGTAGGTCCAGGACGTCCATGGCGTGGGGGTCCTTCCCGATCGGCTCGGTAGGCCGGTCAGCGCATCCGGGTGAAGTACTCGTACGCCTTGGGCAGCACTTCGGTCAGCCGCTGCGTCTTCTCCCGGATCTGCTCGAACTCCCGCTCGGCGGCGCTTCCGTCGGCCAGGGCCAGCGCGGGCGACGGCGTGAGCTCGATGCCGCCCATCCCGAGCAGGATGCACATGTACGAGTACGGCGGCAGGCCGTGGTAGTACGGGTAGACCGTCTCCGAGTCGGGGAGCTGGACCTTCCACTTCTCGATGCGCTCGGCCAGGGAATCGGGGATCTGCCGGGTCTTGGTGTCCCGCCAGTACTGCGTGTCGTTCCGCTTGGCCGCCACGTAGTGCAGCACCAGGAACTCCCGCACCCCGTCCATGACATGGGAAATGGCGCTGTTGTAGAGGTCGCGGCGCGTGGCATTCCAGTCGGCACCGGGGAAGTTCTTGACGAGCTGCTCGATGGCGTGGTGGATGAAGAAGATCCCGGTCGATTCCAGCGGCTCGACGAATCCGCTGGAAAGACCGATGGCCACGCAGTTCTTCACCCAGGAATTCCGGCTGCGGCCGATCCGCATACGGATGTGATTTGCCTCGACATCGGCGGCTGCGGGGCCGACGAATTCCCGGAGCGTACGCTCGGCGTCTTCCGGGGACAGGTAATCCTTGGCGTACACGTAGCCGGTGCCGACTCGGCCCGTCAGCGGAATCGTCCAGATCCAGCCGGCGTCCTGCGCGGTCGCCGTCGTGCACGGCAGAATGCCTCGGCGCTCCATGTCCATCGGGACCTGGAGGGCGACCGCGCTGTCATTGGGCAGGGTGTCCTGGTAGGAGATGAACGGCTCTTCCAGGGCCTGGTTCACCAGCAGTCCGCGGAATCCGGTGCAGTCGATGAACAGGTCGCCGGTGAGATCGCCGTGCTCGCTGGTGCGGACCCCCGTGATCCAGCCCCGGTCGTCCAGGGAGACAGCGCGGACGTCGTCGACGATGTGCCTGACACCGCGCTCCACCGAGTAGGTCGTCAGGTACTTGGCGAGCAGCGCCGCCTCGAACTGGTAGGCGTACGGGAACTGCGTCTTGCCCTGGTGCTCGGACATCGTCAGGCCCTGCATCTCGTCCGCGCCCTCGTCGAAGGGCTGGTCGATGAGGGTGCCGTCCGCGTGGCGGGGGCTGAGGCCCGCGTCGATGACGGAGGCCATGACGAAGCAGTCCTTGTCGAACCGGTCGGTCGGGCCCTGCTTGAGCCACCAGTCGGTGAGCGGGAAGCCGTTGACCGACCGCATCTGCTCGAAGGGGTGGTAGAAGTAGTGCCCCTTCTCGCGCCAGTTCTCGAAGCGGACGGCGAGCTTGTACGTGGCGTTGCAGGCCGGCATCCAGTCCTTCTCCTTGAGTCCCAGGAACTCGAAGAAGTGCCGGATGTCGCTGAAGGTGGCCTCGCCGACACCGACGGCGCCGATGTTCCCCGATTCCACGAGGGTGATGTTTATTCGGTCACCGAACGCGGCCTTGAGATAGGAGGCCGTCATCCAGCCCGCGGTTCCGCCGCCCACGATCACTACGTTGTTGAGCACTGCTTACTCCCGTCGGTAGCTCCACGACTTCCGGTTCCGGAAGGCCGGATTTCCGGTCGCCGATGGCACCGGCCCGACCGTGGATTCCTCGGGGTGGCGCCACCGATGAAGGACTCTAGGCAGAACAGGCGGGCCAGGGCAGATCATTAAGCGTTGGACGAATATCGCAGGCCTCCGGCCCGATTGACGTGATGTCAGCAGTGTGTCAGCGGGAAGCGGCAACATTGCCGCGCGAATGGTGGCGGGCGTCGGCCGAGTGGCGTTCCGCCCTGGGGTGGCAACGGGTCGCCCGCCTACTGCAACGGAGTTGTGCATGACACAGCAAGTCCATGTCCCGCCGTTCGCCGTGATCCCCGGCGCACAGGTGGACCGTGTGCTGTCCGGCAACGAGAAGGGCACCGTCGACCTGGTCGAAGCGGCCTACCGGGTGCACGGCGAGGGCGACACGGTCAACCCGCCCTCGTACTTCCTGCGCTTCCCCGACCGTCCCTCCGCACGCATCATCGCCCTGCCCGCGTCGATCGGCGGCGATACGCGGGTCGAAGGGCTGAAGTGGATATCCAGCTTCCCGCAGAACGTCGGCCGGGGCATCCCCCGCGCCTCCGCGGTCCTGGTGCTCAACGACTACGACACGGGCTACCCGTTCGCCTGCCTGGAGAGCTCCATCATCAGCGCGGCCCGCACCGCCGCCTCGGCGGCGCTGGCGGCCGACCGGCTCTCCCGCGACCGAGCCCGGCCGGCGCGGGTGGGCTTCATCGGGACCGGGCTCATCGCCCGGCACATCCACACCTATCTCACCCGGACCGGCTGGGAGTTCGACGACGTGGGCGTGCACGACCTGTCGGCCGAGCACGCCGCCGGCTTCCGCCGTTACGTGGAGGGCACCGGCACCGGTGGACGGATCACCGTGCACGAGAGCGCCGAGGACCTGGTGCGCTCCTCCGACCTGGTGGTGTTCGCGACCATCGCCGCGGCCCCGCACGTCACCGACCCGGGCTGGTTCACCCACAACCCGCTCGTCCTCAACGTCTCCCTGCGCGACCTCGCCCCGGAGGTGCTGCTCGCCTCGGCCAACGTGGTCGACGACATCGAGCACTGCCTGAAGGCCGACACCTCACCGCACCTGACCGAGAAGCTCACCGGCAACCGGGACTTCATCGACGGAACGCTCTACGACGTGATGACCGGACAGGTCCGGATGCCCGGGGACCGGCCCGTGGTCTTCTCCCCGTTCGGGCTCGGCGTCCTCGACCTCGCGGTCGGCAAGCACGTGTACGACATGGTGCGCGCCGGCGGTGACCTGCACGTCGTCGACGGCTTCTTCCATGAGACCGACCGCTACGGGCGCGCCGGCGCGGCCGGCGGCCGTACCTGAGACGGGGTGGTCGCAGTGCCCGTGATCTCCGCGCCGGAGGACTTCCATGTGGACGATCTCTACGTGGATCTCCGGCCCTCCCTCGACACGTCGCTCTACCTGAAGTGCGAGGGCTTCAACTTCGCCGGCTCGATCAAGCTCAAGGCGGCGGCATCGATGATCGCCGATGCCGAGAGCCGCGGGGTGCTCACCGGTGACTCGGTCATCGTGGAGTCCTCCTCGGGGAACCTCGGTGTCGCGCTGAGCATGATCGCGGCCGACAAGGGCTACCGCTTCCTGTGCGTGACCGACACCCGCTGCAACCTGGTCACCCGACGGCTGATGGAGGCGACTGGTGCCCAGGTGCACATCGTCACCGAGCCCCATCCGGAGACCGGGTTCCTGGGCGCCAGACTCGACCACGTACGCCAGCTCTGCGCGTCCGACGACCGTCACCTGTGGCTGAACCAGCACGCCAATCCGTACAACTGGCTGGCCCACTACCGGACGACGGCACCCTCCATCGCGACGCACTTCCCCGACCTCGACGTGCTGTTCGTCGGCG
This sequence comes from Streptomyces gobitricini, assembly GCF_039532985.1. Lineage (NCBI taxonomy): Bacteria > Bacillati > Actinomycetota > Actinomycetes > Kitasatosporales > Streptomycetaceae > Streptomyces > Streptomyces gobitricini. The sequence goes on from NZ_BAAASR010000010.1 coordinate 59,923, forward strand.
CCGGCACGACGGGCACCCTCATGGGCTGTGCGCGGTACTTCAAGGAGTCGGGCCGTCCGGTGACGGTGGTGGCCGTGGACTCGGTCGGTTCCGTCACCTTCGGCGGACCGCCGGGGCTGCGGATGATCCCGGGGCTCGGCGCGGGGGTACGGCCGCAGCTGCTCGACGAGTCGTTCGTGGACGACGTGGTGCACGTGCCGGAGGTGGAGGCGATCCGGGTCGCCCACCGGCTGGCGACGGCCGGGTTCCTCTTCGGCGGCTCCACCGGGACGGTGATAGCGGGGGCCTCGGGCTGGCTGGCCGAGCACCGGCCGGACGGGCGGGCCACCGCGGTGGCGATCTCGCCGGACCTGGGGGAGCGGTACCTGGACTCCGTGTACCAGACCAACTGGGTCAGCGACATCTACGGCGCCCACGCGCTGGACCGGGACCCTATCCGGTCCCGCTGATCCCCTCCGGCTGTCCGCTCGGTACGTGGCGCTTCGGGCGCCGACACGGCTCCCGTTCCTCGCCGGTGACGGGAGCCGTGCCGTTTTCGGCCACCATGCAGGCTTACGGTTGACGCCTTACGCCTTCACCTGTCATCTTCGACTTACACCCGTTGGGCGGCCGTGACGACCCTGAAGGAGCTGGGACGAGTGAAGAAGCAGCCGATCACCGTAAAGGTGGCCAGCTGGAGCGCCTTACACCCGGGGCGTGCGATCGCCACGTGGTTCGCGTTCGTGGCCTTGTGCCTCGCCGTGGGTATCGCGGTCGGCACCAACAGCGCGGTCGCCGAGGACTACCGAGTGGGCGAGTCCGGGCGGGCCGAGGCCATCGCGACCGAGGCGGGCCTGGAGCGCAGGCCGACCGAGCAGATCATGTTCAGCGCCAAGGCGGGCGAGCTCGACGAGGCGAAGGCCCGCGAAGCCGCGCAGGACCTCACCGGCCGCATGAAGGCGCTGCCCGAGGTCCTGGACGTCGAGGAGCCGGTCCTCTCGGACAACGGACGCATGCTCATGGTCGAAGTGACCATGAAGGGCGTCAAACGCGAGGCGATGGAACACGTCGAGCCGCTGCAGGAGCAGACGGCCGCCGTACAGAAGAGCAATCCGGACCTCGTCGTCGAGGAGACCGGCGACGCCTCGGTCAGCAAGGGCCTCAACAAGCAGCGCGGCGACGACCTCGCGAAGACCGAGATGATCACCTTCCCGGTCACCCTGGTCACCCTGCTGATCGTGTTCGGATCGCTGGTGATGGTCGGCGTCCCGCTGCTGCTGGCGCTCTCCTCGATCGCCGCCGCGGTCGGTCTGTCCATGGTGGTCTCCCACCTGATCCCCGACGCGGGCGTCGGCATGAACGTCATCCTGCTCATCGGCATGGCGGTCGGCGTCGACTACACGCTCTTCTACCTCAAGCGGGAACGCGAGGAACGGGAGAAGGCCGCCGGCAGCCTCAGCCCCGAGGCGCTGGTCGGCATCGCCGCGGCGACCGCCGGACGCGCGATCATCGTCTCCGGCCTCGCGGTGATCATCTCCAGTGCCACCCTGTTCCTGGCCACCGACATCATCTTCTCCTCGCTGGCCACCGCGACCATCCTCGTCGTCTTCGTCGCCATGGTCAGCTCGGTGACCGTCCTGCCCGGCCTGCTGGTCAAGATCGGCCGCCGCTCCGACCGTCGCGCCGCCCGCGCCGCGGCCCGCGGCAAGCAGCCGCGGCAGCGCCGTCCCGAGCGGACCGGCCGCCTGTTCACCGCGCTGCTGAACCCGGCACGCAAGCGCCCGGTGGCCACCCTGATCGTGTCCACGCTGGTCATGGTGGGACTCGCGCTCCCCGCGCTCGGCATGGAACTGCGCGTACTGAACAAGGACACGCACTCCCGCGCGATCCCCGAGATGCAGACCTACGACAAGCTCAACGAGGCGTTCCCGGACCGCCGTTCCGAGCACTGGGTCGTCGTACGCGCCGACACCGACCGGCGGGCCGAGGTACGCACGGCGCTGGACGCGCTGGCCCAGCGGGCCGTCGACGACCCGATGTTCTCGAAGAACCCGCCGGCCGTGAAGACGTCGGACGACGGGCGGACCAGTGTGATGACCCTCGCCGTGCCGCACCGCCTCAGCTCCCCCGAGGCGACCGGCTCACTGGAGCACCTGCGCGAGGACTACCTGCCGGAGACGCTCGGAAAGGTGCAGGGCGCCGAGTACGGTGTCGACGGGCCGGTCGCGGTCGACGTCGACTACCTCGCCCACCAGAACGACAAGCTCCCCATCGTCGTCGCCTTCCTGCTGCTGCTCACCTTCCTGATGACCGTGGTGGTCTTCGGCTCGGTGGTCATCGGCCTGGTGGGCGTCCTGCTCAACCTGCTGTCCGTCGGCGCGGCCTTCGGCCTGGTGGTCGTCTTCTTCCAGTGGGGCCTGGCCTCGACCATCTTCGGGTTCGACGAAAGCGCCACGAACGCCATCGGCTCCCGGGTGCCCCTGTTCCTCTTCGTGATCCTCTTCGGCCTGTCCATGGACTACCAGGTCTTCGTCGTCAGCCGCATCAAGGAGGCGGCGATGAGCGGGGTCCCCACCCGGCAGGCGGTCATCGACGGCATCGAGAAGTCGGCCAAGGTCGTGACCAGCGCGGCCATCGTCATGGTCACCGTCTTCGGCAGCTTCATGTTCCTGCACCTGGCGGAGATGAAGCAGATCGGTTTCAGCCTCGCGGTCGCCGTGCTGCTGGACGCCTTCATCATCCGGGTCATGATCCTTCCCTCGGCCCTGATGCTGCTGGGTGACGCCAGTTGGTGGCCCTCCAGGAAGATGCGGCGCGCGCGGACCGCGGCCGCGTCGGGAACCGGCGGTGGCCGCCCGGCCCCCGCCACCGCCCCGGCGGCTCGCCTCCGCTAGCCGCCGGCCCACAGACGGGCGCCGGACCGGATCCCCCGCCGGTTCGGCGCCTCTTCCCGTCCGGCCCATACCATTTCGATGCGCCAACGGCAGTCAGATGGTATTTCCTCCGGTCGAGTGATTCTGGGCAGAATTTCCAGCGGTTGCCGATAGCTATGGGGGTTCAAGGCTGTGGAGATCAACCTTCTGGGATCGCTTTACCTGGCGCAAGGGCGCGAGCAGTACACCATGGTGTCGAAGCGGGCGAGCGTCGTACTGACGATGCTGGCGCTTTCACCCGGGACGCCGGTCCTCTTCGACCAGATCGTGGACGAGTTGTGGGCGGACCGGTCGATGGCCAACGCGCGCAACGCGCTCCAGGCCAATGTCGGACGGCTTCGCAAGTTCCTGAAGGTGGTGACCGGCCGGGACGGCGACCTGCTCGTCCGGACCGCGGGCAGCGGTTACGTGCTAGACGTTTCGGCCAATGTTGTGGACGCCCACCGGTTCGTCGAGTTGGCCGATATGGGCGCGGCACGTGTTCAGCGGGACCCGGTCGAGGCGATCGCGGACCTCGAATCGGCGCTCGCCCTCTGGCGGGGCCCGGCGCTCCTCGACACCTGTGACGGCCTGCGCTGCCGGGTCCAGGCGGCGTATCTGGAGGAGCGCCGGATCACCGCGTACGAGGACCTGACGGCGGCCAGGCTGCGGGTCGACGCCGCACGCGTGCCCTTGGCCGAATTGCGACAGCTGGCCATCGAACACTCCGGGCGCGAACGGCTCAGTGAGCTGCTCATGCTCGCGCTCTACCGCGACGGCAGACAGGCGGAGGCCCTGGAGGTCTTCCATGGCGCGCGCCGGCGGCTGGCCGACGACCTCGGTCTGGAACCGGGGCGCGGGCTGCACCGTGCCTACCAGGCGATCCTGACCCAGGACGAGGTCCTCGGGGAGCCTCGCCAGGTTCTGCTCCACGCGGGCCGCGGATAAAGACAATCCTGCCCGGCGTTTTTTTTCGCCCGCTCCGTGTTCACGCCCCATTCATTCGGGGCGAACCTTGTGAAGGCCCCGTGGAGGCAAGTGTGGTGGACGCGGAGGGGGCGTCCTGTTAGCGTGTGGATTACCTCGGCATTTTTGTGCCGGGGTGCTGCGCGTTCAGCATTCGGTGCCACGGGGGTTCTATGAACATAGAGTTGAGGCATGCCCGAATAGTGACCGTCATAGACCGGGCCGGGAGTATATCCAAGGCAGCGGCAGAGTTAAGCGTTCCACAATCGAGCCTGACCGCCCAGTTACGAAGAATCGAGAACGCGGTGGGCGGGCGGCTTTTCGTCCGGTCCTCTTCCGGCGTCGTGCCCACCTCGCTGGGTGAACGGCTCGTCCCCATGCTCACCGAACTCGTCCAGCGCGCCGACCTGGTTGTCGTCGAGGCCGCGGCCCACGCCTCGAAAGTTTTCCGGTTCGGAAATTCGGAATGGACACCGCCGTCCCTGCACAGTGCCCTGCGGTCCTCGCTGCCCTCCACCGAGGTGCAGACCGAGACCCTCAGCCCCACGGCCGCCGTGGACGCGGTGCGCCGCGGCTGGCTCAGCGCGGCGCTGGTGCCGTGCATGTCGCTCGTCGAGCCGGACGACACGTCCGGACCGGCCCTCGACACCGCCGTCATCGTGCGCGAGCCGGTCTGGCTCGCGGTGCCCCGGGGCCATCCGCTGTCCGGCGAGCCGGCCGTGGAGACGCACCACCTCACCTCACTCAGCTGGGTCTGCTACGCCCGTGACCACTGGTTCCAGCCGATAGAGAAACAGCTCTTCACCAGGTTCCCGCGCGCCGATCCGGAGGTGCTGCACTACGTCGACGGTCATCACGAGGCGATGAGCTGGGTGCGGGACGCCCACGCGGCCGCCCTGACCACCCCCACCGGCGCCACCAGCGACGTCTCCCTGGTCCCGATCACCGGGACGGAGAGCACCGAGATGGTGATGGTCTGGCGCAGCGGCTCCGTCGCCCGCGGCACCCTGTCCAGACTCGTGGAGACGGTCCGCAGCTACTACTGCGCGTACGCCCGGACGATCCCCCGCTACTGGGCCTGGATGAGGGAACACCCCGCCGACTTCCCCGAGTTGCTCGGCCACCTGAGGGCGGCCTGAGGGCGGCCTGAGAGGGCAGAACCCGCAGGGCGGGTCCGTCAGCCTCGTATCAGTCCCCTGTCAGGGTCGTTCGCCAGCATCGTCCGTATGACGACAGCGAACCCGGTGGACGCCCAAGGGCGTGCCACGATCAAGGAAATCATCTGCGACATCCTCGAGATCGACGCGGACGAGATGACCGACACCAGCCGTTTCAAGGAGGACCACGAGGCGGACTCGATGGGCGCCATCGAGATCCTCTCCCAGCTCGAGCGCGCCTTCGGAATCGACATCGACCAGGCCGAACTGGCCCGGATGGTCAACCTCGAAGGCGTCGTCACCGTCGTCGACGAAGCCGTGGCGGCCAAGGCGGTCTCCCGCTAGGCATCGGCACCGGACGACGGGAGCGCAGGGTGTACGACAACGACCAGCGGCCACCGCGCCGAGTGGTGATCACCGGACTCGGCACGGTCAGCAGCATAGGGCTCGGCGTCGCGGCCTTCCTGGACGGACTGAGGTCCGGGCGCAGCGGGGTCAAGCCGATCACGGCCTTCGACACGACGGGGTTCGCGCACGCCAACGGGTGCGAGGTGGACGACTTCGACCCGGCCGAGTGGATCCGGCGGGTGGACCCCGACGAGCTGGGGCGGGCCACCCAGTTCTCGGTCGCCGCGGCCCACATGGCCGTCGCGGACGCGGGCCTGACCCCGGAAGAACTCACCGGACGCCGGGCGCTGGTCTCCGTCGGTACCACCGACGCGGAGTCCCGCGACCTCGACGCCCTGGTGGACGTCCAGCTCAGGGACGGCCCCGAGCACCTGCCGCCCGGCGTGGTGCGCCGGGCACAGGCGGGCCGGCTGTCCACCGGCATCGTGCGGGAACTGGGCCTCGTCGACGTCGAGGCCCTCACCATCCCCACCGCCTGCGCGGCCGGCAACTACGCCATCGGCAGCGGGTTCGACGCGATCCGCGGCGGGGAGGTGGAGGTCGCGCTGTGCGGCGGCGCGGACGCGGTGTGCCGCAAGACGTTCGCCGGGTTCTACCGGCTCGGCACCATCGCGCCGGAGGTGTGCCAGCCGTTCGACAAGGACCGCAAGGGCATCCTCACCGGCGAGGGCGCCGGGATCCTGCTGATGGAGAGCCTCGAATCGGCGCGGGCGCGCGGCGCCCGGATCTACGCCGAGGTGCTCGGGTACGGGCTGAACTGCGACGCCCACCACCCCGTCGCACCCGACCGGGCCAGCCTCGCCCGGTGCATGGAGGTCGCGCACCGCAACGCCGGGGTGAAGCCCGAGGACATCGACTTCATCTCCGCGCACGGCACCGGCACCCGCGCCAACGACGTGACCGAGGCCGGAGCCATCCGGCAGGTCTTCGCCACGCCCCCGCCGACGATCTCCATCAAGTCCATGATCGGCCACTCCATGGGCGCGGCCAGCGCCCTCGCCTCGGCCGCCTGCGCGCTCGCCATCACCGAGGGCTTCATCCCGCCCACGATCAACCACCAGGAGACCGACCCGGAGTGCGGCCTGGACTGCGTACCGAACGAGGCGCGGCCCGCCGAGCTGAACGTCGTCCAGAACAACGCGCTCGCGTTCGCGGGCAACAACGCCGTGCTGATCCTCGGCCGGTACCGGGAGGCGGAGTGATGTCCCCACTGGTCCTCTCCGCCTGGTCGGCGGTCTCCCCGTACGGGGTGGGCAGCGTGCCCTTCAGCGAAGGGATCAACGCCGGGCGCAGCGCCGTCGGGACGCTGGACCGCACCGCGTACCCCGGCCCCTTCGACCGGGGCGGTCTCGTCCCCGACTTCACCGCGGCGGAGTACGTCGGCAGGAAGGGCACCCGGACGATGGACCGGGTGACCGCGATCGCCGTCACCGCGGTCGGCCGGCTGCTGGCGTCCTGCGACGCCGGACCGGCCCTGCGGCCCGAGCAGACGGCCCTCGTGCTGGGCACCGGCTCCGGCAGCGTACAGAGCATCATGGACTTCACCCGGGACTCCCTCGCGGGTGAGCGGCCGTACCACGTGGACCCGGCCCGCTTCCCGAACACCGTGATGAACCGGGCCGCCGGGCAGAGCGCCATCTGGCACGGCATCAAAGGCCCCAACACCACCGTCGCCGGCGGCTGGCTCACCGGGCTGCTCGCCCTGAGCTACGCGGTGCGGCTTCACCGCGGCGGGCACTGTGCCCGGGTGCTGTGCGGCGCGGCCGAGGAGTACTCCACCCAGCGGGCCTGGCTCGAATGGCACGGCCGCACCGCCGAGGAGCGGTCCGCACCGCTCGGCGAGGGCAGCGCGGTGTTCCTGCTGGAGACGCCCGAGGACGCGCACGCCGCCGGCCGCGCGCCGCTGGCCAGGATACTGACGACCCGCTTCCGGGCGTACGGGGAGCAGGGCGAGGCCCGCGCGGCCCTGGCCGCCTGCGTACGGGACGCCCTGGGGACGACCGGCGTGGCCGCCGAGGACGTCCGCCTGGTCGCGCCGCTCGGCGCCGGCGGTGAACTGGCCGCCCTGGAGGAGGCCGGCGTCACCGACGCGCTCGGTGCGACGGCCCCCCGCTGGATCCGCTGCCGCCCCCTGCTCGGGGACACCTCCGCCGCCTCCACCAGCCTGCAACTGGCGGCCGTCCTCGCCGCCGCGGGCGAGTCCGGCCTCGCACCCGGTGAAGCGGCCCTGGTCACCGGCGTCGAACGCGACGGCACCGTCGGCTGCGCCCTCCTGTCCGGAGCCTGACCGGCGCCCTCCGGCCGGCCACCCGACCCGGCGCGAGCCGCCCCACCCCGGGGCGGCCCGGGGGCGTCACCCCGCGCCCCGGGCGCACGTCCCCCGCCGCCCGGGGCGCGGCGGGGCGACGCGGGCCGGCCGCGAGGCCCGGCGGACGGCACACCACCCGGCGCCGTGCCGGGGCACCGGCAGCGGTTCCCGCGGCACCGGGATCAGGCCGGGCCGGCGCCCGGCAGTCATCGCCAACGAGGAGACATCAGCATGTCCACAAACGACCGGCCCGTCGCACTGGTGACCGGGGGGTCCCGCGGTATCGGCCGTCACGTGGTCGCCCGGCTCGCCCGGGAGGGGTACGACGTGGCGTTCTGCTACCAGTCGAACAAGGAGGCCGCCGACGCCGTGGCCGAGGACGCCGTCGCGGCCGGGGCGCGGGTGCACACCGCGCAGATCGACGTGGCCGTGCACGACGCCGTGGGCGGCTTCGTACGCGACAGCGAGAAGGCGCTGGGCCCCCTGCGCACGGTCGTCTCCTGCGCAGGCATCGTCCGCGACAACCCGCTCGTGATGCTGTCCGAGGCCGACTGGGACGCGGTGCTGCGGGTCAACCTCGACGGCACGTACAACGTGTGCAAGGCCGCCGTCTTCGCCATGATGAAGCGTCGCACCGGCTCCGTGATCACCCTGTCCTCCGTCGCCGGGGTGTACGGCAACGCCACCCAGACGAACTACTCGGCGACCAAGGCCGGGATCATCGGCTTCACCAAGGCGCTGGCCAAGGAGTCCGGGCGCTACGGCATCCGCGCCAACGCCGTCGCCCCCGGCTTCATCGAGACCGACATGCTCTCCGGCCTCGACCGCGACCGCGTCACGAGGATGACCGAGCGCATCCCGCTCGGCCGGTTCGGCCGGCCCGAGGAGGTCGCCGACCTGGTCGCGTTCCTCGCCTCCGACCGCGCCTCCTACATCACCGGCCAGGTCCTCGGCGTCGACGGCGGTCTCGTCGTCTGAGCCACCGCCCCCACCCACCGACAAGCGGGACACCACCATGCCCAAGAACAAGACACCGCGGTTCTACTTCTCCCTCCGCAGCCCCTACTCCTGGCTTGCCCACCGGGAGCTGACGACCCGCCACCCCGAGCTGGTCGACCACCTCGTATGGACGCCGTTCTTCGAGCCGGACCCCGAGAGCGCCCGCCTCCTCACCGACCAGGGCGGCACCTTCCCGTACTCCGAGATGTCCCGGGAGAAGAACCGGTACGTCCTCCAGGACGTGGGCCGCCTCACCAAGGCCCGGGGCATCACCGTGACCTGGCCCGTCGACCGCCGGCCGGTGTGGGAGGTGCCCCACCTCGGCTACCTCGTCGCCGCCCGCGAGGGCCGCGGCCAGGACTACATCGCCGCGTGCTACCGGGCCCGCTTCGGAGAGGGCCGCGACATCTGCGACCGCTCCACCATCGCCGCCATCGGTGCCGGACTGGGCCTCGACCAGCGGCGGATCGCCGACGCGAGCGACGACCCCGACCTGCGCGCCGAGGGCGTCCGCGCGCTGCTCGACGTCTGCCACGACGGCGTCTTCGGGGTGCCGTTCTTCGTCCACGGCTTCACCCGCTTCTGGGGCCTCGACCGGTTCGACGCCTTCGTCGAGCACCTCCGCTCCAAGGCCCTGCCCGCCGCCTCCGTACCGGAGCCGCTCGCCGGCGCGGTGGGCCTCGGCCGGTCGGCCGACGACGGGCACGCGGGCGGCTGCGGCTGATACGCGCCGGGCCGGCCGGCGTCAGCTCACGGTCAGCCCTGTGTCAGCGCGCTCGTCGACGATCGACGGTGTGAACTCGATGACCTTCGCTAGGGGATTGGTATGACGACTCACGTCCACACGGCCGGCCTGCCGCTCACCGCCGGGCAGAAGGACATCTGGTTCGACGAGAAGCTCTCCGGCGGCGGCGCCACCTACAACACCGCTATCTACTGGGACATCCGCGGCCCCCTCGACGGGCGGCTCTTCCGCGCCGCGCTGGAGCGGCTCGTGGAGGAGTCCGAGTGTCTGCGCGCCCGCTTCACCGACGTGGACGGCGAACCCCGGCAGTTCGTCGAGCCGCTCGCCGCGGCCGACATCCCGCTCACCGTCACCGACGTCAGCGGCGCCGGCGACCCGGCCGCGGCGGCCCGCGAGGCGATCCGCGCCGATCTGCGCGTACCGCTCGCGCCGGCGGCCGACCCGTACGTGCCGCTGTTCCGGCTGAGCGTCTTCACCCTCGCCGAGGACCGCACCTTCTTCTGCCTCCTCAACCACCACCTCGTCTCCGACGGGTTCAGCTACGTCATCTACTGGCAGCGGCTGTCCGCCATCTACGAGGCGATGCTCGCCGGCACCTCCCTCGACGAGGGCCGCTTCCCGCCGCTGAGCACCCTGATCGAGGCGGAGGCGGCCTACGGCGACTCGCCGCGCGCCGAGCGCGACCGGGCCTACTGGGAGGAGCGGTTCGCCGACCGCCCCGAGCCCGTCAGCCTCGCCACCCGCGACGCCGAGCCCGCCCAGGCCTTCCGGCGCGAGGAGACCGTCCTGCCGGAGCGGACCGCCGACCGGCTGCGCACCGTCGCCTGGGACGCCCGGGTCACCTGGCAGACCGTCCTGGTCGCCGCCCTCGGCGCGTACACCCGGCGGATGGCCGGCACCGACGACGTCATCCTCTCCCTGCCCGTGACCGCCCGCGTCGGCGGCACGATGCAGGGGATACCCGGCATGGTCGTCAACTACGTGCCGTTGCGGCTGCCCGTGACGCCCGGCATGACACGCGACGACCTGCTCACCTCGACCTACCAGGCCTTCTCCCAGGCGCTCAGGCACCAGCGCCACCGGGTGAGCCGGATCCGCCGCGCGATGGGGCTGGCGAGCGACGACCGCAGGCCGTTCGGGCCGTTCATCAACATGATGCCGCAGATCGAGGACCTGGCCATCGGCCCCTGCGCCGCCACCCTGTACAGCCCCTCCACCGGCCTCGTCGACGACCTGGAGTTCACCGTCGCCGACAAGGGCGCGGACGGCATCGGCATCGACCTCAGCGGCAACGAGTCCCGGTACGGACAAGACGAGGTACGCGCCCACCTGAGCCGTTTCGTGGACTACCTCGACCGCTTCGTGACCATGGCCGCCGAGGCGCCGCTGGACGCCCTCGGCCTCCTCGCGCCCGGCGAGGCCGAACTGCTGGACGCCGCCCTGACCGGCCCCGTACGCGCCGAGCCCTACCGGGGTGTCGTCGAGCGCGTACGGGACCACGCCGCCGCCCTCCCGGACGCGCCGGCCGTCACCGACGACGGCGGCACCCTGACGTACGCCCAGCTCGCCGGCCGCGCCAGTGCCCTGTCCCGGCGTCTCACCGACGGCACCGGACCGGTGGCCCTGCTCACCGAACCGGGACGCGACTTCGTCACCGCCGAGCTCGGCGTCCTCGGCTCCGGCCGCGCCTTCCTGCCGCTCGACCCGCGCGCCCCGCTCGCCCGCCTCGGGGGCCTGCTCACCGACAGCGGGGCGACCTGCGTGCTGGCCGACGCCACGCACCACGCGCTCGCCCGGCAAGCGGCGGGCGGTCTGCCCGTCCTCCTCCTGGACGGAAGCCAGGACCCCGCCGACGACCTCGCCCCCGTGACGGGCGGGCCGCTGGACCTGGCGTACGTCATCTACACCTCCGGCTCCACGGGCAAGCCCAAGGGCGCCATGGTGCAGCGCGGCGGCATGATCAACCACCTGCTCGCCAAGGTCGAGGAACTGGGCCTGGACCACACCGACGCGCTCGTCCACAACGCGCCCGTCACCTTCGACGTCACCGTCTGGCAGACCCTGACGGCCCTGCTCGTCGGCGGCCGGGTCCGTGCCGTCTCCCGCGACGCCGCCGCCGACCCGGACGCCCTGTTCGGCGTCATCGCGGACGAGCGCCTCACCGTCCTCGAGGTCGTGCCGTCGCTGCTGCGCGCCACTCTCGACGCCTGGGACACCACCGGCAGCGCGCCCGGCCTGCCCGCCCTGCGCTGGATGATCTCCAACGGCGAGGCCCTCCCCGCCGACCTGTGCACCCGCTGGTTCGCCCGCCACCCGCACATCCCACTGGCCAACGTCTACGGCCCCACCGAGTGCTCCGACGACGTCACGCACGCCTACGCGCGCACCGCCGCGGACGTGCGGGCCGACGACGCCTCCATGCCCATCGGCAGGCCGCTGCGCAACACCCGGCTGTACGTCCTCGGCGACGACCTGCGGCCCGTCCCGCGGGGCGTCCTCGGCGAACTGTTCATCGCGGGCGCGGGCGTCGGCCGCGGCTACCTCGGCGACCCCGGCCGGACGGCCACCACCTTCGTACCCGACCCCTTCGCCGGCGACGGCACCCGCATGTACCGGACCGGTGACCAGGTGGTGCTGCTCGGCGACGGTCAGCTGCTGTTCACCGGCCGCCGCGACCACCAGGTCAAGATCCGGGGCCAGCGCATCGAGCTGGGCGAGGTCGAGTCCGCGCTGCGCGCGCTGCCGTCCGTCACCGACGCCGTGGCCGTCGCCGTCGCCGATCCGGCGGGGCACCAGCGGCTGGTCGGCTACCTCGTGACCGAAGGTGCCACGGACACCGCCGCCGTACGCGAGCGGCTCGCCGAGGTGCTGCCCGAACACATGGTGCCCTCGCTGCTCCTCGCCCTGCCCGAGCTGCCGCTGACCGCGCACGGCAAGGTCGACCGCAAGGCCCTGCCCGCCCCCGACTTCGCCACCACCCGCTCCGGAGGGGCGCCGCGCACCGCCGAGGAGCGGATCCTGTGCGAGGTGCTCGCCGAGGTCCTCGGGCTGGCCCGGATCGGTGTGGACGACAGTTTCTTCGCCCTGGGCGGTGACAGCATCAGCGCCATCCAGGTCGTCAGCCGCGCCCGCAAGGCCGGTCTGACGGTCACCTCCCGCGACGTCTTCCAGCACCGCACCCCGGCCGCCATCGCCGCCGTCGCCCGGCCGGCGGGACACCGGGCGGAGGCGGCCGTCGAGGACGGTGCCGGCGAGATCCCGCTCACGCCCGTCGTCGACCAGTTCCGCGAGGAGGTCTCCCACCTCCCCGCCGCCGTCCGCGAGTACGCCCAGTACGTGACCGTCTCGGTCCCCGACGGCCTCGACCCCGCCCGCCTGGAGGCCGTCATCGGCGCCCTCCTCGACCGGCACGACGCGCTGCGCCTGCGGCTGACCGCCCCCGCACCGGGCCTGTGGTCCATGGAGGCCCTCCCGCGGGGCACCGTGGCCGCGTCCGACGTGGTCAGCCGGGTGGAGGTACCGGCCGGCGCCGACCCGGACACGGTCCTCGCCGAACAGGTCGAGGCCGCCCGCGCCCGGTTGAACCCCGACAACGCCCTGCTGGTGCAGGCCGTGCTCCTCGACGCGGGCGCCGGGGCGCCGGGCCGGCTGCTCCTGGTCATCCACCACCTGGCCGTCGACGGGGTGTCCTGGCGCATCCTCCTCGGCGACCTGGAAACCGCCTGGCACGCCGTCACCACGGGGCGCGACATCCGTCTCGACCCGGTCCCCACCTCGTACCGGCGCTGGGCCCGCACCCTCTCCGACCACGCGCGCACCGCCACGCGCGTCGCCGAACTCCCCGTGTGGACCGCCCAGTACGAGGGCGACCCCGTCGAACTCGGCGACCGTCCCCTCGACCCGGCCCGCGACGTCCACGGCACCGCCGGCCGGGTGCGGGTCGAACTGCCCGCCGACCGCACGGCGGCCGTCCTCACCCGCGTACCCGCCGCCTTCCACGCCGAGGTCAACGAGGTCCTGCTCACCGCCCTCGCCCTCGCCCTCACCGACCACGACCGCCGCCGCACCGGCCGGTCCGCGACCCGCGCCCTGATCGAGCTGGAGGGCCACGGCCGCGAACACCTCGGTGACGACGCCGACCTGTCCCGTACCGTCGGCTGGTTCACCAGTGTCTTCCCCGTCGGCCTCGACGTCGGCGAACTCGACCGGGCGTCGGTGTGGGCCGGCGGCGAAGCCTGCGGCACCGCGCTCAAGCGGGTCAAGGAGGCCCTTCGCTCGCTGCCCGACCACGGCTTCGGCCACGGGCTGCTGCGCCACCTCAACCCGCAGACCGCCGCGGTCCTCGCCCGCTGCGCCACCCCGCGCGTCGGCTTCAACTACCTGGGCCGCTTCGGCACGGACGCGGGCGGCGACTGGTCCATGCAAGCCGGCGCCTCCGGCCTCACCACCGCGCCCGGCACCCCGCTGCGGCACGTCCTGGAAGTCGTCTCGATGACCGAGGACCGCCCCGACGGGCCGGTGCTGGTCGCCGAGTGGACCTGGGCGGACGGCGTCCTCGCCGAGGACGACGTCCGGCGCCTCGCCGACGACTGGTTCCGCGCCCTCGACGCTCTCGCCACGCACGCCGGCCGGCCCGGCGCGGGCGGCCGCACCCCCTCCGAGTTCCCGCTGGTGACCGTCTCCCAGGCGGAGATCGAGGCGTACGAGAACGAGACCGACGGGCTCCAGGACATCCTGCCGCTCTCCCCGCTCCAGCGCGGCCTGCTCTTCCAGGCCCAGTTCGACCGGCACGGCATGGACGCCTACACGCTCCAGGTCGTCATGGACGTCGACGGCCCGCTCGACCGGTCCGCGCTGCGCGCCGCCGTCGCCGCGCTCCTCGACCGCAACCCCGGCCTGCGGGCCGCGTTCCGCGAGCGGGACTCCGGTGAGCCGGTCCAGTTGATCCCGGCCGCCGTCGGACTGCCCTGGACCGAGGTCGACCTGACCGGCGTCGCGGCGGCGGACATCGACGCCGAGGTGAAGCGGCGCACCGACACCGAGTGGCTGCACCGCTTCGACGTCACCCGCGCCCCGCTGACCCGCTTCACGGTCTACCGGCTCGCCGACGACCGGCACCGCGTCGTGTGGACCGCGCACCACATCCTGGTCGACGGCTGGTCGCTCTCCGCCGTCCTGGCCGAGGAGCTGGTCACCCTGTGGTCCAACGGCGCCGACCCCTCCGCGCTGCCGGCCGTCGCCCCCGTACAGGCGTACCTGGAGTGGTCCGCCGCGCAGGACAAGGAGGCCGCGCGGGAGGCATGGCAGAAGGAACTGGCCGGCATCGACGAGCCGACCCGGCTCGGCCCCGCCGACCGCGACCGCGTCTCCGTACTGCCCCGGACCCTCTCCGTCGACCTGCCCGAGCGGCTCGCCGACGCCGTGACCGCGTGGGCGCACGCCCGCGGCCTGACGATGAACACCGTCGCGCAGGGCTGCTGGGCCGTCGCCCTCGGGCGGCTCACCGGCCGGCAGGACGTGACGTTCGGCGCGGTGGCCTCCGGGCGCCCCGAGGAACTCCCGGACGTCGAGCAGATGGTCGGCGCCTTCATGCACACCCTTCCCGTTCGGGTGAAGCTGGACCCGGCGCTGACGCTCGAAGCGATGCTGGCCGACCTCCAGGACCGCCAGCTCCGTCTGGAGCGGCACCAGCACCTCGGCCTCGCCGACGTTCAGCAGGGCGCCGGGATCGGCGAGCTGTTCGACACGGTCGTCAGCTTCCACAACTACCCCTCCGGCGTGCTCGACCGCATCGGCGAGCGCGTCCCCGGGCTCGCCATGCGTGCCTGGGAGGCACGGGTCATCGCCGAATACCCGCTCGCCCTCGGCGTGTTCCCGGGCACCCGGGCCGGCGAGCGGATGCGCCTGGAGGCCCAGTACCGGCCCGACATCTTCGGCGCCGACCAGGTCGACGCGATCCTCCGGCGGTTCACCCGCGTCCTCCAGGCCGTCGCCGACGCCCCCGGCACCACGCTCGGCACCCTCGACGCGCTCGGCGCCGACGAACGCCGCCTCCTGCTCGACGACTGGTCCGGCGCGGCCGCCACGGCGGCACCGGCCACCACGCGGGCGACCGACGTCTTCGAGGCCCGCGCCGCCGCCGCACCGCACAAGGAGGCGGTCGTCCTCGGCACCGACCAGGTCGGCTACGCGGAGCTGAACGCCCGCGCCAACCGCCTCGCGCGCCTCCTCGCCGGCCAGGGCGTGGGCCCCGAGCAGGTCGTCGCCGTGATGCTGCCGCGCACCCCCGAGATGGTCGTGGCCGCCCTCGCGGTCCTCAAGGCGGGTGCCGCGTACCTGCCCGTCGACTCCGCCTACCCCGTCGACCGCATCGCCTACATGCTCGACGACGCCCGCCCGGTCGCGCTGCTCACCGACACGGCGACCGCCGAGCGCACGTCAGGCCTCTCGGTCGCGGGCATCAGGACCGTGACCGTCGACGCGCCGGACACCGCCGGGACCCTCGCCGCGCTGCCCGGCACGGACCTCACCGACACCGACCGCGTCGGCCCGCTGCGGCCCGAGCACCCGGCGTACATCATCTACACCTCCGGCTCCACCGGCCGGCCCAAGGGTGTCGTCGTGGCCCACACCGGGCTGCTGGCCATGGTCGACAGCCTCGTCGAGCGTTTCGGCCTCGACACCGACACCCGTGTGCTCCAGTTCGCGTCCTTCAGCTTCGACGCCTCCGTCTGGGAGTTCATGCTGGCGCTGCTCACCGGCGGCACCCTGGTGATCGCCGACGAGGAGTGCCGCACCCCGGGCGCGCCGCTCGTCGACCTGATCAACCGGGCCCGGATCAACCTCGCCGGACTGCCGCCCGTCGTCGTCGGCGGACTGCCCGAGGGCAGCACCCTCCCCGCCGACCTGCGCCTGGCCGTGGCCGGCGAGGCCGTCCCCGCCGAGATCGTCGAACGCTGGTCCGCCCACGTCCGGCTCTACAACGGCTACGGCCCCACCGAGGCCGTCGTCAGCTCCACCGTCAGCGGTCCCCTCACCGGCACCGGACGCCCGCCCATCGGGCGGCCCACCACCGCCCATCGCGTCTACGTCCTGGACCGGCACCTGGCCCCCGCGCCCGTCGGTGTCGTCGGCGAGCTGTACGTCGGCGGCGGCCTCGCCCGCGGCTATCTCGCCCGCCCGGAGCTGACCGCGCAGCGGTTCGTGGCCGACCCGTTCGGGCCCGCCGGGGAGCGCCTGTACCGCACCGGCGACCTGGTGCGCTGGCTGCCGGACGGCGAACTGGACTACGTCGGCCGCGCCGACGACCAGGTCCAGCTCCGCGGCTTCCGCATCGAGCTCGGCGAGATCACCTCGGCGCTGCTGGCCCAGACCGGCATCGACCAGGCCACCGTGATCGTCCGCGAGGACGAGGCGGGCGACCGCCGCCTGGTGGCGTACGTCGTGGCCGCCGACCCCGCCGCGCTGTCCGACTCCTCACTCAGCGGCACCCTGCGCGAACGGCTCGCCCAGTCCCTGCCCGACTACATGGTGCCCTCGGCGATCGTCGCCCTGGAAGCCATGCCGCTCACCCCGCAGGGCAAGCTCGACCGCAAGGCGCTGCCCGCGCCCGACCTCGCCGGAGCGGCGCGCGGCCGGGGCCCGCGCACCCCCGTCGAGGAGATCCTCTGCGGCCTGTTCGCCGACATCCTCTCCGTACCCCATGTCTCCATCGACGACGACTTCTTCGAGATCGGCGGGCACTCGCTCCTCGCGACCCGGCTGATCAGCCGAGCCCGCACCGCCCTCGGAGTCGAGCTGCCCATCCGCGCCCTGTTCGAAGCGCGGACGGTGGGCGCGCTCGCCGCCGTCGTCGAGGCCGCCGCTAACGCCCGGCCACCGCTGCGGCCCGCGCCCAGGGACACCGAACGGCCGCTGTCCTTCACCCAGCGGCGGCAGTGGTTCCTCAACCGGCGCCAGGAGCGTGCCGACGGCACGTACAACACGCCGATGGCCTTCCGTCTGACGGGCCGGCTGGACGCCGCCGCCCTCCAGGCCGCCCTGACCGACGTGGCCGAACGGCACGAGGTGCTGCGGACGGTCCTGCCCGACACCGACGGTGTGCCGTCGCTCCGGGTGCTCGACGCGCACACCGGCGGACCGGTGCTCAAGGCCCGCACGGTCACCGAGGAGGAACTGGCCGAGGCGCTGGCCGCCGAAGCCGACCACGGCTTCGACCTGACCACCGAACCACCGCTGCGGGTAAGGCTGCTGTCCACCCGCCCCGACGAGTGCGTGCTGCTGCTGGTCTTCCACCACATCGCGTTCGACGGCTGGTCGATCGTGCCGCTGCTCACCGACGTGTCCACCGCCTACCGGGCCCGCTGCGCCGGGCGCGCCCCGCAGTGGGCGCCGCTGCCGGTGCAGTACGCCGACTTCGCGGTCTGGCAGCACGAGCTGCTCGGCTCCGAGGACGACCCGGACAGCGTCGTGTCGGGACAGCTCGCCTTCTGGCGGGACGCTCTCGCGGGCCTGCCGGAGGAGCTCGCCCTGCCCACGGACTTCCGGCGCCCCGAAGTGGCCGGCTCCTCCGGTGACGTGGTGATGTTTGACCTGGAGCCCGGACTGCACGGCGCCCTGGTGGAGATCGCCCGGCAGACCGGGACGACCGAGTTCATCGTCTTCCAGGCCGCCCTGTCGGCGCTGCTGACCCGGCTGGGCGCCGGCACCGACATCCCGCTGGGCGTCTCGGTCGCCGGACGCACCGACGAAGCGCTCAACGACCTCGTCGGCATGTTCATCAACTCCCTCGTCCTGCGCAGCGACACCAGCGGCGACCCCACCTTCCGCGAACTCCTCGACCGGCTCCGGGAGACGGACCTCGCGGCCTACTCCCACCAGGACGTGCCGTTCGACCAGGTCGTCGACGCGCTCAAGCCGGCCCGCTCGCTGTCGCGGCATCCGCTGTTCCAGGTGGTGCTGAGCGTGCAGAGCCACGGCGACCAGCCGCTGACCCTGCCCGGCCTCACGGTGAAGCCCGAGTACGTCGGCTCCGACCGGGCCAAGCTCGACCTGGTCGTGGAACTGCTGCCGTGGCCCGGCGAGGGCGGCATGCGCGGCCTGGTCAACTTCAGCACCGACCTGTTCACCCGGGCGACCGCCGAGCGCATGGTCGCGCAGTTCCAGCAGGTGCTGCGCACGGTGGCGGCCGACCCCGACGTCCGGCTCAGCGACCTCCAGCTGCTCACCGCCGAGGAGCGGGAGCGGGTGCTGCACACCTGGAACGACACCGCGCGGGACCTGCCGCCGATGACGCTGCCCGAGCTGTTCGCCGCGCAGGCCTCCCGTACGCCGGACGCGCCCGCCGTAGGGACCGGCGCCCACGCCCTGACGTACGCCGAACTCGACGCCCGCTCCCACCGGCTGGCCCGCCGGCTCATCGCGTCCGGCGCCGGACCGGAAGAGGTCGTCGCCCTCGCGGTGCCCCGCCCCGCCGACCGGGCGGTCGCCGTGCTGGCGGTGCTCAAGGCGGGAGCGGCGTATGTGCCGCTGGCGGCGGACGAGCCGGCCGGTCGGATCAAGGCCCTGTTCGCGGACGCCCGCCCGGTGTGCGTCCTGACCACGGCGGGCCTCGCCGGCAGGCTGCGCAGCACCGGCGTGGCCACCCTGGTCCTCGACGGGCCCGAGGTCCGGGCGGGCTCGGCCGAACCGGTGACCGACGCCGACCGGACGAGCCCGCTGCGGCCCGAGCACCCCGCCTACCTCATCCGCGCCCATGACGCGGCGGGCCGCCCGCGCGGCACCGTCGTGGAGCACCGGGCGGCCGCCGGCCACCTGGCCTGGGCGCTCGGGACCGGCGAGGCCGCGTCGATGCCCGGCCTGTTCGCCCCGCTGTTCGCGGGCACGGGCGTGCCGTCCGGTGGTCCGCTTCCGCTGGACTGGGCGACGCCGCGGACGTTCACACCGGGCAGGGCCGCCTGGAACACCCAGGTGTACGTCCTGGACGAGTGGCTCACCCCGGTACCACCGGGCGTGGTCGGCGAGCTGTACGTGGCCGGCTCCGGCCTGGCACGCGGCTACGCGGGGCGGCCGGGCGCCACGGCGGAGCGGTTCGTGGCCAACCCGTACGGCCCGGCGGGCTCCCGGCTCTACCGGACCGGCGAGCGCGCCAAGTGGGACACGGAGGGGAACCTCCTGACCCCCGGCGCGCCGGCCGCCCCCGCCCCCGCCGGTACCACGGCGGCCGCGTCGCGGGAACTCGCCCCGGCGGAGGCGGTGTTGTGCGGGATCGTGGCCGAGGTGCTGGGTGTGGAGGCGTTCGGTGTCGAGGAGAACTTCTTCGAGGCGCCCGGGGCGAGCATGGACAGCATGAAGTCGCTGCGGCTGGTGAGTCTGGCCCGTAAGGCGGGGCTGGAGGTGAGTATCGCGGACGTCTTCGTCCACCAGTCGGTACGCGCCCTGGCGGCCACGCTGGCGGCCGAGCGGCTGAGCCCGGCGGAGGCGGTGTTGTGCGGGATCGTGGCCGAGGTGCTGGGTGTGGAGGCGTTCGGTGTCGAGGAGAACTTCTTCGAGGCGCCCGGGGCGAGCATGGACAGCATGAAGTCGCTGCGGCTGGTGAGTCTGGCCCGTAAGGCGGGGCTGGAGGTGAGCATCGCGGACGTCTTCGTCCACCAGTCCGTACGCGCCCTGGCGGCCACCCTGACGCCGCGACCACCGGCAGCCCCGGCTCCGGCCACCGCTCCGGCTCCGGAACCCGCCCCGACGACCGCCCCGGACCCGACGACCCTCCCGGACCCGGAACCGGCCATGGCTCCGTCACCGGCCACCGCCCCGGCGGCCGGTGACGGACAGGCGTCGCCCGCACCCCGCCACAGCACACGGATCATGGCGGACGCCATCGACGAGACCGACCGTCTCGACCACGCCGACCCGTTCGCCACGATGCTGTGCATTAAGCCGACCGGCAGCCGCCCGCCCGTCTTCTGCCTGCACAGCGGTGTCGGATTCGCCCTGTCGTACCTGCCGCTCACCCGCCACCTCGGCGCGGAGTACCCGGTCTACGGCATCCAGGCGCCGTGCGTCGTCGCCGGCGCGCCGCTGCCGAGCAGCATCGAGGAGGTCGCCGCCGACTACATCGGCATGATCAAGCAGGTGCGGCCGGAAGGCCCGTACCACCTGTTCGGCTGGTCGCTCGGCGGTCTGCTCGCCTACGAGATCGCCGTCCAGCTGCGGCTGGCCGGGGACGAGGTCGGCCTCGTCGCCAACCTGGACTCCTACCCGCGCACCGGCGTCACCGACGAGCGCGACGAACAGAGCCTGCTCGGCTGGCTGCTGGAGGGCATCGGGCACCACCGCTCCGAGTTCGGCGACCGCGACCTCGTCGCCGGGGACATCCTCGACGCGCTGCGGCACGACAACAGCCCGATGGCACGCATGGGGGAGCAGCGGATGACCCGCATGGTGGACCTGATGATCCATCACCAGTCGCTCAACACCCGCTACCGGCCGCGCGACCTCGACGGGACGATGCAGCTCTTCCTCGCCGAGCAGTCGGCGTGGGGCGAGGCAGGCACCGGCCAGGTGGACGACGGACCCGGCAAGGACCAGCTGTGGAAGCCGTACTTCAGCGGTGAACTCCGCGTCCACCGGCTCGCCTGCACCCACGACGACATCCTCAACCCGGGCCCGCTCGCCGAGCTCGGTCCGATCGTCGCCGCCGAACTCGACCGGTTCCATCAGGAGCGGGACGGACGTGACGGGTCATGACGACAGCGACGTACACCGAAGCCGGCCGCGGCCGCCGCGGCGGAGCGCCGGGTGCCCTGCTGACCGAGGTCCTCGCCGTCACCGGCCGCCGGTTGCACCACCTCGGCAGGGCGCCGGGGCGCGTGGTCGGCGTGGCGCTCAGCCCGCTCGTCTCGATGGTGATGCTCGGCTACCTCTTCCGGGACGCCATCAGGCTGCCGGCGGGCGGGGAGTACGGCGAGTACGTCTTCGCGGGCGGCGCCGTGCAGGTCGCCCTGGCCTGCGTCGGACCGACCGCCATCTCCGTCGCCATGGACTTCAAGGGCGGACTGGTCGACCGGTTCCGGTCCCTGCCCATCAGCCGGTCCGCGGTGCTCTTCGGGCACACCCTCGCGGATCTGCTGGTGGGGCTCCTCGGACTGGCCGTCGTCACCGGCGCCGGGCTGCTGCTCGGCTGGCGGACCCGGACCGGGATCCTGCCGACGCTCGCCGGCTTCGGGCTCATCGCGCTCTTCGTGTACGTGATGCTGTGGCTCGGGGTCCTGCTGGCGATGACCCTGCGCAACGTGGAGACGATCAGCGTCGTCACCCCGTTCATCGTCGTCGTCCTGCCCTTCCTGTCCAACGCCTTCCTCGCCCCGCAGTCCATGCCCGCGCCGGTCCGCCCCATCGCGGAGTGGAACCCGGTCAGCGCCGTCGTCGCGGCCTGCCGCGACCTGTGGGGCAACCCGGCGACGTCCGGGGGCAGCCTCCCCGCCGAGCACCCGGTGGCCGCGGCCGCCGTGACGCTGGGCACGCTGTTCGCCGTCTGCTGCGCCGTGAGCCTTCGCCGCTACCGCACCGCGGGCTCCTGAGCCCGCCGCCTGGAGGAAACCAGCCATGACCACGCAGCAGCCCGCGCCCCAAGGGCCGGCCGGCACGACCGCACCGCCCCCGCTCGGCACGTACGACCTCACCGATCCCCGGACGTTCCTCGACGTGGACCCGCACGCCCTGTGGCGCCGGTTCCGGGCCGAGAGCCCGGTCCACTGGCACGCGACCGACACCCCGGTGCCCGGTTTCTGGGTGATCTCCACCTACGCCGACGTCGTCACCATCTACCGGGACAACAAGCGGTTCACCTCCGAGCAGGGCAACGTCCTGGCGACCCTGCTCCAGGGCGGCGACTCCGCCTCGCGCAAGATGCTCGCCGTCACCGACGGGCCGCGCCACCGCGAGATCCGGAACCTGATGCTCAAGTCCTTCTCGCCCCGCGTCCTCGAACCCGTCGTCGCCGGCGTCCACCGCCGCACCCGCGAACTCGTCGCCCAGGCCCTGGACCGTGGCGAGCTGGACTTCGTCACCGACGTCGCCGACCACATCCCGATCAACACGATCGGCGACCTGATGGACGTACCGGCCGCCGACCGGGAACGACTCGTCGAGTGGAACACCCAGACCCTGTCCCGGCACAGCTCCGAGGACAGCATGCTCGACGAGGTCATGGCCAGGAACGAGATCCTGCTCTACTTCTCCGAGCTGGCCGCCGAACGCCGCCGCAACCCCGGCGACGACGTCATCAGCGCCCTCGCCACCGCCACCGTCGACGGCGAACCGCTGTCGGAGGAAGAGATCGTCTTCAACTGCTACAGCCTCATCCTCGGCGGTGACGAGTCCAGCCGCATGTCGTCCATCGGCGGCCTCATCGCGTTCGCCGAGAACCCCGGGGAGTGGCGCAAGCTGAAGGACGGCGAGGCCGGTGTGGGCAGCGCCACCGAGGAGGTGCTGCGCTGGACCACCCCCGCCATGCACTTCGGGCGCCGCGCCCTCGTCGACGTACCCGTGCGCGACCAGGTGATCCGGGCCGGGGAGGTGGTCACCCTGTGGAACAGCTCGGCCAACTTCGACGAGGACGTCTTCCCCGACCCGTACCGCTTCGATATCGGCCGCACGCCCAACAAGCACGTGGCCTTCGGGCACGGCCCACACTTCTGCCTGGGGGCCTTCCTCGGCCGGGTCCATGTGAACGCCATGGTCGACGCGCTGCGCACCATGGTCTCCGGCATCCGGCTCCAGGGACCGCCGCAGCGCCTCTACTCCAACTTCGTCCACGGTTACAGCGGTCTGCCCGTCGGGCTCACCGCCGAACCGGCGGCGGAGGCGGCGGCGGGGAAGGTGACGGGCTGAGATGCGGGACGAGAGACGAACGGCGGGCGGCACCACCATGGGTATCCTGCACATCGAGGGGCGCGCCGGGTCGTGGGACGCCGACCGGCTGGGCGAGGTGCGCCAACGGGTGGAGGAACTGCTGGCCGAGTGCGGCGCGGTGATGCTGCGCGGATCCGGGGTGGCGGACGCCGACGAGTTCCAGCGCGCCGTCACCGCCTTCGGCGACCCGCTGATCGACAGCTACCGAGGCGGCAACACCCCGCGCATGACGGTCTCCGACGGCGTGTTCACGTCCACCGAGTACCCGGCGCGCTTCGACATCTCCCTCCACAACGAGCTGTCCTACGCCCACCGCTGGCCCAGCCGGCTGTTCTTCTGCTGCCTCGTGGCGCCGGAGACGGGCGGGGCCACCCCCGTCTGCGACGGGCACGCCCTGCTGGAGGACCTGCACCCGAGGGTGCGGGAACGCTTCGAGTCGGGCGTCGTCTACCGGCAGCACCTGCACGGCGGCCTCGGGCTCGGCAAGTCCTGGCAGGACACCTTCGAGACCGGCGACCGCAGGGTGGTCGAGGAGTTCCTGGAGGCGTCGGAGGCGGAGTACCGGTGGACCGCCGAGGGCGGCCTGCGCGTGAGCCAGCACCGTCCGGGCGTCCGCGCCAACCCGCTCACCGGCCGGGACGTCTGGTTCAACCAGGCCGACCAGTGGCACCCGTCGAACCTGCCGGGCGACGAGGGCGAGACGCTGCGGTCGCTGATCGGCAGCGTCGACGACCTGCCGCACTGGGTGACGTACGGCGACGGCACACCCATCCCGGAGGAGGACCTCGCCGAGGTGCGGGCGGCCGCGAGGCGCAACCGGCTCGTCGAGCCGTGGCGGAGCGGAGACATCATGATCGTCGCCAATATGTCGGTGCTGCACGGCCGGGAGGCGTACACCGGACCGCGCAAGGTCGTCGTCTCGATGACGTGACGTGACGTGACGTGACGTGACGTGCCCGGAAGTCCCGCGGAGGCCCGGCCACCGCGGCCGGGCCTCCGCGGGGTCAGGGGAGGCGCGAGGCGAAGACCGAGTAGCGGCCCGACTCCACCAGGCCGTCGTCGCCCAGCGGGGCGACCGTGAACCCCCGGCCGCGGAGCTCGGCGCACAGCGACTCCAGCCGGCCCTCCGTGGCCGTGCCCGGCTCGTCGTGCACCTCCAGGGCGATGCGCCGGACCAGCGGCCAGTGCCGCTCCTCCACCCCGCGCAGGACGTCGGCCTCGGCCCGCTGGACGTCCACCTTCAGCATGTCGACGCGCTCCACGCCCTGTTCGGCGATCACGTCCGACAGCCGTCGCGTCCGGCACACGTAGGGCACCTCGCGGAACTGGTACTCCAGCATCTCGTCCAGCAGGTCCGCGTCCTCGCCCAGTTCCGCCACGGTCGGCTTGTCGAGCACCTGCCGTTTGATGAACTCCCGGTCCGCCTCGGTCGCGGCGTGCGTCGAGCGGGCCGACATCGTCGTGTAGCCGGGATAGAAGGTGAAGTCCACCTCGCCGTCGCCGTCGGACAGCGCGCACGGGAAGAGCTTCGCCGGTACGCCGTACGCGGCCATGTTCCGCTCCAGCTTCTCGAAGACCGGAGGCAGCGGCTCGAAGGCGTGGATCGTGGCGTCCGGGCACACCGTGCGCACGAAGAGCGAGTAGAGCCCGATGTTCGCCCCCACGTCGAAGACCACGGCGTCCGGCGGCAGCCTCACCCCGTCGGGCAGGTAGGCGCGCCGGACGAAGATCTCCTCGTAGAGGAACGCGGTCTCGTGTGCGTTGACGCCTGCGATCCGGCGGGGATCGATCTCCATGGCGCACTCCTGACTGGTCGCGGACATACGGGGAACGCCAGGCTGCCGAACCGTGCTGACGGCGGGCTGACGGCCCGTCGCCACCGCCACCAGGGACTTTCGCCGGTTGCTTAAGGAGGTGGTTGCCCGCGCCCGGCCTCCCTAGGGTCGATCCTCAACCAACCTGTCGGAGAGACACGATGAGCGTTCTCGACGAGATCGTCGAAGGGGTGCGTGCCGATCTGGCGGTACGCCGGAAGAGGGTGCCCGTGGCGGCGTTGCGCGAACGGGCGGCCGCCGCCGGGCCCCCGGTGGACTGCGCCGCCCTGCTGCGCACGGGAGAAGGGCCCTCGGTCATCGCCGAGGTGAAGCGGGCCAGCCCCTCCAGGGGCGCGCTGGCCGAGATCGGCGACCCGGCGGCCCTCGCCGCCGAGTACGCCGCCGGAGGCGCCGCCGCGATCAGCGTCCTGACGGAACGGCGCCGTTTCGGCGGCTCGCTGGACGACCTGGACGCGGTACGCGCGCGGGTGTCCGTCCCGGTGCTGCGCAAGGACTTCATCGTCGGCGCGTACCAGCTGTGGGAGGCCCGGGCGCACGGCGCCGACCTGGCGCTGCTGATCGCCGCGGCACTGGACCAGCCGCTGCTGTCCGACCTGGTGGCCCTGGCCACGGAGATCGGCCTGACGCCGCTGGTGGAGGTGCACGACGAGGCGGAGGCGGAACGGGCGGTGGCCGCCGGCGCCCGGGTGGTCGGCGTCAACGCGCGTGACCTGCGGACGCTGGACGTGCACCGGGGGACGTTCGCCCGAGTGGCGCCGCACCTCCCGGACGGCGTCGTCAAGGTCGCCGAGTCGGGGGTACGCGGCCCGGTGGACGTCGCCGGGTACGCGGCCTCCGGCGCCGACGCGGTCCTGGTCGGCGAAGCCCTCGTCACGGGCCCCGATCCACGGGCCGGGGTCGCCTCCCTCCTGTCGGCCACGCGCCGAGTCGCACACCCCGCCTGACGGGCGGCCGCCCACCGCGCCCGCGGCCGGACCGGCAGGCCACCGGGCGGCCCTCCCGGCGAACCCCTGCCACCGGCCGGGGGCCCACCGGCCGCCCGGCCCGACGGCCGCCGACGGGACGACGCCCGGGTACGGGCGAGATCACGGCCCCCCAGCCGTCGGACCGCCCGACAGGGACGGGCGTGCGGGGGCCGGGCCCACGGGACGGGGCGTCCGCCCTGCTCCAGCGAGGCCGAGAGCCCGCCGGAGGCTCGGGCAGGCCCCCGGACCCGACCCGACCCGGGCCCGACCCGGGCACGAGGGCCCCGGACCCGGCCTCGGGCCCAGGGCCGCCGGCCCGGGGAGCCGAGCCCGCCAGGGGCAACACCACCCCACCCACTACCCCGCGACCCACTACCTCGCGACCCACTACCTCGCGACCCACTACCTCGCGACCCACCGCCCCGCGACCCACTACCCCGCGACCCTCACCCCGCGACCCTCACCCCGCGACCCACTACCCCGCGACCCACCGCCCCGCGACCCTCACCTTCCGACCCCCGCCCCCACCTCCACCAGCGCCTCCGACCGTTTCGTCGTGACAGCGGCCCATCGCTCCAGGACCGCCGCCGCCGCGCCCGAGTCGATGGATGCGGCGGCCCGTTCGACGCCGACGGCCAACCGCTCCGTGACGGAGGCGGAGGCGGAGAGGGAGCCGGCGCCCGAACCGGCCGCGACCGGGTCCAGCGCCGCCAAGCCCGCCGCCGCCGAGAGCAGCACCGCGTCCCGCACCGGACCGCGCGCACCGGCCAGCACCTCCCGGGCCACCCGGGCGTTGTGGGCGCGGTCACCGCCGCGCAGAGCGTCCGGGCGGGCGAACGCCATGCCGAGGTCGCGGGGGTCGAACACCTCCGTACGCACCGCAGAACCGTTGACCGACCAGACCGTGGAGGTCGTGGTGACCGTCAGCTCGTCCATGCCGTCGTCGCCCCGGAACACCAGCGCCGACACCCCGCGCCGCGCCAGCACCCCCGCCAGCAGGGGTGCCAGCCGCGCGTCCGCCACGCCCAGCGCGAGCCCCGCCGGGGAAGCCGGGTTGACCAGCGGGCCCAGGGCGTTGAAGACCGTGCGCACGCCGAGCTCCCGGCGCGGCCCGGCCGCGTGCCGCATGGCGGGGTGGAACTCCGGCGCGAAGCAGAAGGTGATGCCCGTCTCCTCCGCCACCTCCGCGACGTCGGCCGGCGGCAGACTCAGCGCCACCCCCAGCTCCTCCAGCACATCGGCCGATCCGCACGCCGACGACGCCGAGCGGTTCCCGTGCTTCACCACCCGCGCCCCGGCACCTGCCGCCACGACGGCCGACATCGTGGAGATGTTGACGCTGTTCGAACCGTCGCCGCCGGTCCCGACGATGTCCACCGCCGGTCCGGGCACCACGAGCGGCACGGCATGCCGGCGCATCGCCCGTACCAGGCCCTCGATCTCCTCGACGGTCTCGCCCTTGGCGCGCAGCGCCACCAGCAGCCCGGCCAGCCGCACCGGCCCGGCGGCGCCCGACATCACCTCGTCCATCGCCCAGTCGGTGTCCTCGGCGGACAGACTTCTGCGGTCCAGCAGCGCGTTCAGCAATTCCGGCCAACTGGGGCCCTGCGGTTCGGCGGTCACGGGAATTCTCCTTGGACGGCACCTGAGGAAATTTCTCCGTCCAGTCTCCGAATGACCACCAGCACTTACCAGACCACTGCCCGTTCAGATGGGCGGTCCAATTCGAAGGGGGAAGGGCCCATGGCCCTGCACATGGCGGTCGAGGTCGTCAGGGATTCCGAAACGTCCCTGACCACCCAGATCCAGAGCTTCATCAAAAGAGAGATCTCCGAGGGAATTCTCCACCCCGGCACCCGCCTGCCGTCCAGCCGCAGACTCGCCCACGACCTGGACGTCTCCCGCAGTGTCGTGGTCGAGGCGTACGGCCAGCTCGTCGCCGAGGGGTACCTGGAGGCCACCCAGGGCGCCGGAACCCGGGTCGTCGCCCATCTGAACGCCGCGCCGCCCGTGGTACCGACCCTGCTGGACGAGGGCCATGTGCCCGCCGCCCGCTGGGACCTGCGCACCGGCGGCCGCAACCTGCCCGCCTTCCCGCGCCGGGAGTGGCTCGGCTGCTACCAGCGCGTCCTCCAGTCCGCGACGCCCGCCGACCGCGACTACCCGCCGCTGGCCGGCGAACCGGGCCTGCGCGTCGAACTCGCCCACTACCTCGGCCGGGCACGTGGCGTACGCGCGGCCGCCGACCAGGTCATGGTCGTCGCGGGGTTCGCGCAGGCGCTCGGCCTGCTGTGCACCGTGCTGCGCCAGGACGGCGTCGACGCCATCGGCATCGAGGACCCCGGCCACCCCGGGCAGCGGCAGTTCGTCCAGGAGACCGGACTGCGCCCCGTGCCCGTCCCGGTCGACGGGGAGGGCATCGACGTCGACGCGCTCGCCGCCTCGGGGGTGCGCGCGGTCCTGGTCACCCCGGCGCACCAGTTCCCCACCGGCGCCGCCCTCTCGGCGCGCCGCCGGGAGGCACTGGTCCGCTGGGCACGCGACGTCGACGGCCGGGTGATCGAGGACGACTACGACGGCGGCCTGTGGTACGAGCGCGGCCCCCGCCCCCTCGCCCTCCAGCGCCTGGCCCCCGACCACGTCGTCTACGCGGGCACGGCCAGCAAGTCCCTCGCCCCCGGCCTCCGCCTGGGCTGGCTGGCCGCGCCCGCCGGCCTGCTCGCCCGGCTGTTGCGCGCCCGCGCCCGCCACGACCTGGGCACCGAAAGCCTCACCCAGCTGGCCTTCGCCGAACTCCTGCGCACCGGACTCTTCGACCGCCATCTGCGCCGCCTCAACGCCCACTGCCGCGACCGCCGCGACACCCTCGAACAGGCGGTACGCCGGTACCTGCCGGGCGCCTCCGTCGTCGGCCGAGCGGCGGGCCTGCACGCCTACGTCACGCTGCCCCGCCACACCGACGAGGCGGCGCTCGTGGCCGGGGCGCTGCGCCGCTCGGTCGTGGTGCGCGGCGGCGCCGCCTTCCACGTCCGCCCGCGGTGGGACGCGCCCGCCCTGGTGGTGGGCTACGCGCACCTGCCGCGCTCCGGCGTGGTGGAGGCGGTCCGCGCCATCAGCGAGGCGACACGGCCCCGTTGAGGGCGTCCGCCCCCGTACCCCGGGCCATCGCCAGGAAGTTCTCCATCATCGTCAGCCCACCGGTCGTCATGATGCTCTCGGGGTGGAACTGCACGCCCTCGAGCGGCAGCGTGCGGTGCCGCAGGCCCATCACATAGCCGTGGTCGACGGCGACGGCCGTGGTCACCAGCTCGTCGGGCAGCGGCTCGGCGACCACCAGGGAGTGGTACCGGGTGGCCTCCAGGGTGTGGCCCAGGCCCTCGAACACCCCCGCCCCGTCGTGCCGCACCGTGCTGGTCCGCCCGTGCATCACCTGGTCGGCCACCTCGACCCGCCCGCCGTGGGCCAGCGCGATCGCCTGGTGGCCCAGGCAGACCCCGAGCAGCGGCACCCGCCCGGCGAACCGGTGGACCAGCTCCACATGGCCCGACTCGGCGGGGTGACCGGGACCGGGCCCGAGGATCACCGCGTCGGGCCGGGACGCGGCCAGCGCGTCGGGGGAGCGGGTCAGCGACCGCACCACCTCGGTCCGCGCGCCCAGCGTGCGCACGTACTGGTCGATGATGTGGACGAAGCTGTCGTACGCGTCGATCAGCAGAACCCTCATCGTTTCCGTGCCGTTCACGGCAGCAGCTCCTCACCGGTCAGCGCCCAGTGGGCGGCCCCCATCTTCGCCAGCGTCTCCCGCCACTCCGCCTCGGGCTCCGACTGGGCCACCATGCCCGCCGAGCTCTGCGTGGAGTACGTCGTCCCGTCGTACACGACCGTGCGGATGCACAGCGCGAACTCGCTCCACCCACGGACGTCGGCCAGCCCGACCGCCCCCGCGTAGCTGCCGCGCCGTTCGCGCTCCAGACCGTCGATGATCTCCATGGCGCGCACCTTCGGCGCGCCCGTCATCGTCCCCGCCGGGAAGGTCGCGCGCACCGCCTGCCAGGTGTCGACGCCCTCCTCCAGCCGGCCGGAGACCGTCGAGACCAGGTGGAAGACATGGGAGTAGGTCTCCACCGCCATCAGCCGGTCCACCGGCTGGGTGCTGGGCCGGCTCACCCGGCCGATGTCGTTGCGGCACAGGTCGACGAGCATGATGTGCTCCGCCTGTTCCTTGGTGCTCTCGCGCATCTCCTTCACACGCCGCTGGTTCTCCTCCTCGTCCGGCCCGCGCCGCGCGGTCCCCGCGATCGGGCGCATCACGATCTCGTCGCCCTCGATCCGGAAGAACAGCTCGGGACTGGCACCGATCAGCGTGCTGCCCGCCCGTGGCATCAGGTACATGTACGGGGAGGGATTGCGGTCGCGCAGCCGCCGGTAGACCTCGACGGGCGTCAGCGTCGTCCGCACGTCGATGCGGTGGCCGATCTGGATCTGGTAGATGTCACCCACCCTGATGTGCTCCAGGCAGGTGTCCGCCCACGTCAGGAACGTCTCGCGGCTGACGCTGTCGCTCACCGACAGCGGCACGGGCGCCTCGGGCACGGCGGCCGGGCCCCTCCCGACCCGCTGCCGCGCCGCCTCCCGGGCCATCGCCACGACGCCGCCCACGGTGTCCCCGGTGTCCAGGGCCGCCGTCCGTTCGGGGAACACCGCGCTCTCGGCACACAGCAGACGTACCTCGCCCGTCGTCAGGTCGTACCAGACGGTGTCCCGGAACAGCGTGAGCGCGATGTCGGGACCGTCCGGAGCCTTGGTGCGGGCGGGCAGGGTCTCCATGTGCCAGACGGACTCGTACGCGAACGACGTCAGGAACCCGAAGGCGTACGACGTGACCGGGACGTCCGTGTCGACGTCGAACAGCCCCTGCGCCCGCGCCAGCAGGTCCCACACCCGGCCGTCACCGGCCAGGCGCAACCGGTGCGCCGCCCCGCCCGACGGCAGTCCGGCCTCCAGGCCCGCCTCCTCGGCGGCCCGTACGAGCGCCTCCGCCACGCCGGGGGCGCCGTCGATCTCGACGTACCCGTCGAACACCCGGATCTCCGCCAGGCGTCCGAATCCGACGACGGCCCACCGGCGGTCGGTGCCGGCGCCGTCGACGCTCTCGAAGAGGAAGACGTCCTCCTCCGCGTGAACGGCGCGCAGACGCTCGTACACGTCAAGGGAATCGTGGTGGGGCAAGCCGGTCGAGGTGACCCGCACCGCGATCCGTTCCGCTTTTCGCATGGTGAACTCCCGTCGACATCCCAATTGCCGGCATCAGCAAAACAGCGGGCGCGACGGCCGTGCCAGACCAATCAATTGCCGTTCATGCGGACCACTTGGCCCATCCCTTGACCCCGTGTGCCCGGTGGACTGAGCTGAAGCGTGTTTCCACTCGGCTACAGGTAAGTGTGAAGGGAACCGAGGATGACGAATTCACCCACCGAATCCTGGCGTGCGTTGCCTGCGGCCCAGCAGCCGCCCTGGCACGACGAGGGAGAACTGCGCGCCGTGACCCGGTGGCTGACCGCCGCGCCACCGCTGGTCTTCGCCGCCGAGTGCGACCTGCTCCGCCGCCGCATGGCCGCGGTCGCCCGCGGGGAGGCGGTCCTCCTCCAGGGCGGCGACTGCGCCGAGACCTTCGACCGGGTCACCGCGGACGCGATACGCGGCAAGCTCCAGACCCTGCTCCAGATGGCCGTCGTGCTCACCCACGCCACCGCTCTGCCCGTCGTCAAGGTCGGCCGGATGGCCGGCCAGTACGCCAAACCGCGCTCATCACCGGTCGAGAGACGGGGCGGGACCGACCTGCCCTCCTACCGGGGCGACGCCGTCAACGGCCTGGAGTTCACGGCCGAGGCCCGGCGCCCCGACCCGTGGCGCATGCGGCGGATGTACGAGAGCTCCGCCATGACCCTCAACCTCGTACGCGCCCTCACCACCGGCGGGTTCGCCGACCTGCGGCAGGTGCACGCCTGGAACCAGGGCTTCGTCGCCGACTCCCGGGCCGGTGAGCGCTACGAGCAGCTCGCGGACGAGATCGACCGCAGCCTCGCCTTCATGCAGGCGTGCGGCGTCGACACCGGCGAACTGGGCACGGCCGAGTTCTTCGTCGGCCACGAGGGCCTGCTCCTCGACTACGAATCGCCCCTGACCCGCGCCGAACCGGGCACCGACCGGTCCTACGCCACCAGCGGCCATCTGCTGTGGATCGGCGAGCGGACCCGCGACCTCGACGGCGCCCACGTCGAGTACTTCTCCCGCGTGCACAACCCCATCGCCGTCAAGCTGGGGCCGTCCACCACCCCGGACACCGTCCTCGGCCTCGTCGACCGGCTCGACCCCCGCCGCGAACCCGGCCGGCTGACCTTCGTGGTCCGCGCCGGCGCCGACCGCGTCCGCGACGTACTGCCCCTCCTGGTCGAGAAGGTCACCGCGGAGGGCGCCCTGGTCTGCTGGGTCAGCGACCCGATGCACGGCAACACCATCACGGCGCCCAGCGGCCACAAGACCCGCAGCTTCGACACGATCCTCGACGAGGTGCGCGGCTTCGTGGAGGTCCACAGGGAGCTGGGCACCCATCCGGGCGGCGTGCACGTCGAGCTCACCGGTGACGACGTCACCGAATGCGTCGGAGGCGGCAACGCCGTGCTGTCCGAGAACCTGCACCACCGCTACGAGACGGCCTGCGACCCGCGCCTGAACCGCACCCAGTCGCTGGACCTGGCCTTCCTGCTCGCCGAGATGTACCGGGAGGGTTCCGGCGCCGTCAGGTCCCGGCCGGCGCCGCTTCGATGACGGCGAAGGGCGGCTCCCCGGCCAGGTAGAAGTGGTCGCCGGGGAGCGTCCGGAACCGGAACGGCCCCCGGGTCTCCTCGCGCCACGCGGCGACGTCCTCGGCACCCACACGAGGATCGCGGTCCCCGACGAGCGCGGTCACGGGGCACCGCAGCGGCGTGCTCCTGCCCGGCCCGTACGAGGCGAGCATGCGGAAGTCGGCACCGATGTACGGCATGACCAGCTCGACGAAGGCCGGGTTGCGCAGCAGTTCGGCATCGGTGCCGCCCAGTTCGACGAGCGTCCTGGCGATCGACTCGTCGTCCCAGGTGGTGGCCACGTCGGGATCCGGCCGCAACAGATGCGGCGCGCGGGCGCCCGAGGCGACGAAGTGCGCCACCGGGACCCCCTCGTCCTCCAGGGCTCCCACCACCTCGTACGCGACGATCGCCCCCATGCTGTGCCCGAAGAACACGGTGGGCCGACCGTCCGTCCACGGGACCAGCGCCGCCGCTATGTCACCGGCCATCGCGGCCAGTCGCGTGGCGGGCGGTTCGGCGATGCGCTCCGCACGGCCCGGGTAGCAGACCGCGTGGACCTCGAACCCCGTGAGCGCCTTGGCCCAGCTCCGGAAGAAGTAGGGGGAGCCACCGGCATGGGGGAAGCAGACCAGCCGCCGTTCCGCGAACGGCCGTGGCTCGACGCACTGTGTCCACATCTTCCTGCCCCCAAGGCACCACGTCGGCTGTGTCGTCACCTCCACGATCCTGACCGGGACTGACACGCCACTGACGCCGCCACCTTCCCATGGCCGGCGCGTTAGGGGTGTCGGGTACCGCCCACCGCCGGAAGAAGCCCGACCCCGACCGCTGGAGCCCATGTGACCACGCGCAGCGTTCCCCTGACCCCCGTACCCGGGCCGCGCGGCCTGCCCGTGCTGGGCAACCTCCCCGAGTTCGGCAGGGATCCGCTGGCGTTCCTGACCCGGTTGCGCGACGAGTTCGGGGACGCCGTGCGCTGGTCGCTGGGGCCCCGGCAGAGCCTGTTCCTGTCCCGCCCCGAGCACATCGCGGAGCTGCTGGCCGCCCGGGAGCACACGTACGACATCCTGGAGATCGGCTGGGCGTTCAGGCGGGTCGTCGGCCGGAGCGTGATCATGAGCAAGGGTGACGACTGGCGCCGCAAGCGCTCGCTGGTCCAGCCGACCGTCCGGCCGCGCCAGGTCAAGGCGTACGCCGCCACCATGGTCGACTGCGCCCGGTCCGCCGCCGGCCGGTGGCAGGACGGCGACCGGATCGACGTGCGCCGCGAAATGGCGCTCATCACCCAGCGGGTCGTGCTGCGGTGCCTGTTCGGCAACGACCTCGGCGACGGGACGGGCGCGCTGGCCGAGGCGATGAACGTGGCCGAGCGCGAGATCGGCGCGGAGCTGCGGGGCGTGAGCCTGTTCCTGCCCGGCTGGCTCACCACCCCGGCGCGGCGGCGGCTGCTGGCGGCCGTGGCCACCATCGACGCCGAGGTGCACCGGCTCATCCGCGCCCGGCTGCGGGGCGAGCCCCGGGGCGGCGACGGCGGCGAGGGCCGGGGCGGCGACGGCGGCGAGGGCCGGGGCGGCGAGGGAGGCGGCGGCGCCGACGGGGACGGGGGCGCCGACGGGGACGGGGACGGGGGCGCCGAGAACCGGGACGACCTGCTGAGCCGGCTCCTCGCGGCCCGCGACGAGGACGGCCGGCCGCTGTCGCCCCAGGAGGTGCGCGACGAGGCGGTCACCCTGTGGGCGGCCGGCCACGAGACCACGTCGACGGCCCTGACCTGGACGTGGTACCTGCTGTCGGCGTCCCCGTCCGTCCGGGACCGTCTCGAAGCCGAACTCGACCGCGTACTGGCCGGTCGCCCGCCCACCATCGACGACTACGACCGCCTGACCTGGACCCAGCAGATCGTCAAGGAGGCCCTGCGGCTCTATCCGCCCGCCTGGCTCGTCGCGGGCGTCGCCCGTGAGGGCGCCACCCTCGGCGGTACGCGCATCCCGGCCCGGACCATCGTCTGGTGCAGCCAGTGGACCACCCACCGCGACCCGCGCTGGTTCCCGCGGCCCGAGGCGTTCCGCCCCGAACGCTGGGGCGACGACAGCCCCGACGCCGTACCCGATCACGCCTGGTACCCCTTCGGCGGTGGCCAGCGCACCTGCCTCGGTGCCCGTTTCGCCCAGGTGGAAGCCGTCCTGGTCCTCGCCACCCTCGCGCAGCGCTTCCGTCTCGACCTCCCGGCCACAGAGGTGTCGCCCAGGCCCGGCCTGCTGATTCAGCCGTCGGCCCCCCTGCTCGCCACCCTCCGCGCCGTGCCATGACCCACCGGGCCCCCGGGACGTGCCGGCCGACGCGGGCAGCCTCCTCGACGGCCCGGCCACCGCCGTCGCCCCCGGTCGGTGACGCGGGCAGCCGTACGGCCCGGCGGGACCCCTTACCCTGGTCGGGTGAGCGGTAACGACGTGGCTGGCGGAGTAGTGGACGGTTTGAAGACGTACGAGGTACGCACCTACGGGTGCCAGATGAACGTTCACGACTCCGAGCGCCTCTCCGGCCTGCTGGAGGACGCCGGTTACGTACGCGCTCCCGAGGGCTCCGACGGTGACGCCGACGTCGTGGTCTTCAACACCTGCGCGGTCCGCGAGAACGCCGACAACAAGCTGTACGGCAACCTCGGCCGGCTCGCCCCGATGAAGACCAAGCGGCCCGGCATGCAGATCGCCGTCGGCGGCTGCCTCGCCCAGAAGGACCGCGACACCATCGTCAGCAAGGCGCCGTGGGTCGACGTCGTCTTCGGTACGCACAACATCGGCAAGCTGCCGGTGCTCCTGGAGCGCGCCCGCGTCCAGGAGGAGGCGCAGGTCGAGATCGCCGAGTCCCTGGAGGCGTTCCCCTCCACGCTGCCGACCCGGCGCGAGTCCGCGTACGCCGCGTGGGTCTCCATCTCCGTCGGCTGCAACAACACCTGCACCTTCTGCATCGTTCCGGCGCTGCGCGGCAAGGAGAAGGACCGCCGTCCCGGCGACATCCTCGCCGAGATCGAGGCGCTGGTCTCCGAGGGCGTCTCCGAGATCACCCTGCTCGGCCAGAACGTCAACGCGTACGGCTCCGACATCGGTGACCGCGAGGCCTTCAGCAAGCTGCTGCGCGCCTGCGGGAAGATCGAGGGCCTGGAGCGCGTCCGCTTCACCTCCCCGCACCCGCGCGACTTCACCGACGACGTGATCGCCGCGATGGCCGAGACGCCCAACGTGATGCCGCAGCTCCACATGCCGCTGCAGTCCGGCTCGGACACCGTCCTGAAGGCGATGCGCCGCTCGTACCGCCAGGACCGCTTCCTCGGCATCATCGACAAGGTGCGTGCCGCCATCCCGCACGCCGCCATCTCCACCGACATCATCGTGGGCTTCCCCGGTGAGACGGAGGAGGACTTCGAGCAGACCATGCACGTGGTGCGCGAGGCGCGCTTCGCGCAGGCCTTCACCTTCCAGTACTCCAAGCGCCCCGGCACCCCGGCGGCGACCATGGAGGGGCAGATCCCGAAGGAGGTCGTGCAGGACCGCTACATGCGCCTGGTCGCCCTCCAGGAGGAGATCTCCTGGGAGGAGAACAAGAAGCAGGTCGGCCGCACCCTGGAGGTCATGGTCGCCGAGGGCGAGGGCCGCAAGGACGGCGCCACCCACCGCCTCTCCGGCCGCGCCCCCGACAACCGCCTGGTCCACTTCACCAGGCCGGAGCAGGACGTGCGCCCGGGTGACGTGGTGACCGTCGAGATCACGTACGCGGCCCCCCACCACCTCCTCGCCGAGGGCCCGACCACCGGTGTCCGCCGCACCCGCGCGGGCGACGCCTGGGAGAAGCGCAACGCCGCCGAGGCCGCCAAGCCCG
This sequence comes from Streptomyces gobitricini, assembly GCF_039532985.1. Taxonomy (NCBI): domain Bacteria; kingdom Bacillati; phylum Actinomycetota; class Actinomycetes; order Kitasatosporales; family Streptomycetaceae; genus Streptomyces; species Streptomyces gobitricini. Next base: position 96,832 of record NZ_BAAASR010000010.1, read on the forward strand.
CGGGCGTCATGCTGGGCCTGCCGCAGATCGGCGCGCCGGCACCGCTCCCGCCGGTCACGGGCGGCTGCACGGTCGGCTGACGCCGGAAGACGCCCGGTAGGTCCGGGGCCGGGCGGCGAGTCAAGGGGCCGGTCGGGTCCGGGGCTGACGCCCGGAAGGGGCCCGGCGGGTCAAGGGGCCTGGCGGCGAGTCAAGGGGACGGCCGGCGGGTCTGGAGCCGGCCGGCGGGTCTGGAGCCGGTCGTCTGACGCACGGGGCGGGGCGGCGGGCCTCGGGGTGCCGTCGCGTGGCCGGCCGACGTCCGTGCCGGGTTCGCCGCCACGCCACACGGGAGGCGTGCGATGCCCCTGCGGGTCCGTGACATGTCGGTGCCCCGGTCACCGCGCCCGCGGGTCCTCCGCCAGCAGGCCGGGGTACGGGCTGTCTGTCGCCCCGGGTCGGGCCGCTCCCGGGTGTGCTCGTGGCGCACGGGACGGTGTCCGTGACGTGCCTGGTGCGGCGACGCGCGGGCGGGCCCTGACCGGGCGGTGCGGCCTGCCGGACCACGCGGCCCGTCGGCGTGGCGCCACCGGCTACGCTGCGGATCATGCTTGCCGCCGCCGCCGTCTGCCCCTGCCCTCCGCTCCTCGTCCCCGACGTCGCCGCCGGTGCCGCGCCCGAGCTCGACGGTGCGCGTACGGCGTGCTCCGACGCGCTCGCGGTCCTCGCCGCCTCGCGGCCGGACCTGCTGGTCGTGGTGGGCCCCGGAGCGCGGCGGGAACCGGAGCGGTACCCGGCGGGGGCGGTGGGGGACTTCCGGGGCTTCGGCGTCGAGGTGGACGTACGGCTCGGAGCGGGGCCGGGCGGTGACCGGCCGCTGCCCGCCCCCCTCGCCGTGGGAGCCTGGCTGCTGGAGCGCGCCGGCTGGGCCGACGCCCCGGTCGAGGGCCTCGCCGTGGGCGAGCGGCTCGCGCCCGCGAGGTGCGCCGGGACCGGCCGCGAGCTCGCCGCTCGAGCAGGGCGCGTCGCCCTGCTGGTGCTGGGGGACGGCAGCGCGTGCCGCGACGTCAAGGCGCCGGGGTACCTCGACGAGCGCGCCGCCGCCTTCGACGAGCGGGCCGCCCGTGCGCTGGGCTCGGCGGACGCGGGCGCCCTCGCGGCGCTGGACGAGCACCTGGCGTACGAGCTCAAGGCGGCCGGGCGGGCGCCCTGGCAGGTTCTGGCCGGCGCCGCCGAGGGCGCGGGGCTGGAGGGCGGCCTGTTGTACGAGGACGCCCCGTACGGGGTCGGTTACTTCGTCGCGGCCTGGTCGTAGCCGCCGGACGGCGAACGGCGGACGACGAACGGCGGACGGCCGCGGAGC
>NZ_BAAASR010000010.1:98213-162419 GCF_039532985.1 Streptomyces gobitricini
TCCGCGGCCGTCCGCCGTGCCGTGCCGTCGCCGGCTGGCTGTACGAGCTCAGGAGGCAGGCGGGGCCGGCGGCGGGGGCGGCGTACCGCCCTCATCCTTCTGGGCGATCCTGCCCACGGCGTTCTTGGCCTTGCCGGTACTCGATTGGATCTTGTCGCTGTACTTGCCCTTGGTCTTCCGGTCGACCATGCCGGCGGCCTTGTCCAGCCCCTGGTCGATCTTGCTCTCGTGCTGCTGCGCGAGGCCGGAAACCTTCTCCTTGGCAGGACCGAGCTTGGCCTTCAGTGAATCCAGGAAGCCCATGGGGCACCTTCCCTCGGAGTAACCGTCCTGAGGATCCTACTTGCGGGCGCTCTCCCCGGCCTCGTTGTCCGCCGCCTCCTCGGCCGACTGCTGCTTGGGGATCTCCACCCCGCCGTCGGCGGACGCGGCCTCCGGTCCCGTCTCCGCAGTCTCCGCCGAGTCCACCGAGGCCGCCGCGTCCGACGCCTCGGCGGGCTTCTCCGCGCCCTCCGCCGACTCGTCGGCCGACGTCACGACCGCCTCCTCCTGGGGCGAGGCCTCGGCGGTCTCCTTGCGTCGGCGAAACCGTGCAAAAACGCCCATATCTACTCCATAGCGTACTCGTGTGGGCGAAATTCCGCGCCGTCCGGAGCGTCCCATTGCGTCGCCCGGTGGAGCCGGTCCGTAAACCGGCGGTCGGAACCTCGCAACAGGCAACGACGCCGATGTCGTGCCGTCACGTAACTCGTTCGGGGACCGGCCGCGACGTTTGCGAGACTGGGACGGTGAGAAGTGCAGCTCCCGCCCCGCGGGTCATCGCCGTCGTCGGCCCCACGGCGGCCGGAAAGTCCGATCTGGGCGTCCACCTCGCCCAGCAGCTGGGCGGTGAAGTCGTCAACGCCGACTCCATGCAGCTCTACCGGGGGATGGACATCGGCACCGCCAAGCTGACGCCCCAGGAGCGCGGCGGCGTCCCCCACCACCTCCTCGACATCTGGGACGTCACCGAGGCCGCAAGCGTCGCCGAGTACCAGAGACTGGCCCGCGCGGAGATCGACCGGCTGCTCGCCGCCGGCCGCACCCCCGTCCTCGTCGGCGGCTCCGGCCTGTACGTACGCGGCGCCATCGACGCCCTGGAGTTCCCCGGCACCGACCCCGCCGTCCGCGCCCGCCTGGAGGCCGAGCTGGCGGAGCACGGCTCCGGCGTCCTGCACGCCCGCCTCGCCGTGGCCGACCCGGAGGCCGCGCGCGCCATCCTGCCCGGCAACGGGCGCCGGATCGTGCGCGCCCTGGAGGTCATCGAGATCACCGGCAGGCCCTTCACCGCGAACCTCCCCGGTCACGACTCGGTGTACGACACCGTCCAGATCGGCGTCGACGTCGCACGCCCCGAACTCGACGACCGGATCACCACGCGCGTGGACCGGATGTGGGAGGCGGGTCTCGTCGACGAGGTCCGCGACCTGGAGGCACGGGGCCTGCGCGAGGGCCGCACCGCCGCCAGGGCGCTCGGCTACCAGCAGGTGCTCTCCGCGCTCGCCGGCGAGTGCACCGAGGAGGAGGCCCGCGCCGAGACCGTGCGGTCGACCAAGCGCTTCGCGCGCCGCCAGGACTCCTGGTTCCGGCGCGACCCGCGCGTCCACTGGCTGAGCGGCGCCGCCGCCGACCGCGCGGAACTTCCGCGTCAGGCGCTGGCGTTGGTCGAACGAGCGGTTACAGCCTGATCACGTGATGGCATCGGGACGCTCCGCAGGTCATCCCGGCGGCCGGGGGCGTGCCATCATCGAGCATCGATCGACCAGTGGAATCCGAGTGGGGAGGGCGCGTGGCGATGGAGGCCGGCCCTCGCGACAGAGAACACCAGGAAGCACCGGACGAGCCACAGGTGGCCAGTGACGCACCGGGCCTGAGCCCGGACGGTCCCGACCTCAACGAGGACGGGACCCCCGAGATCGCACCCGACGAGGTCGAGGTCGAACTGCGCCCGCAGCGCAAGCTGCGCATCTGGCAGCTCGCCCCCATCGTCGGGCTCGCCGTGATCGGCTCACTGATGTTCGGCTTCCCCCTCGCCTTCGGCTCCGGCGACGGCGGCGCGGTCCTCGCCATGCTCGGCCTGCTGCTGTGCGGCTGCGCCGCCGGGTGGGGCATGATGGCCGCCCGCCGCGTCGGCTACACCTGGCCCGGCCTGCCCGCCCGAGGCTCCGGCGAACGCCCCGACTGGCGCGTGATCGCCCTGTACGTCGTCGGCGTCGCCGTCCCGGTGGTCCTGGCGGTCTGGCGCGTCGCCCGCCTCCGCTGACGGCACGGCGGCCGACGGACCGACGGGGCGGGGTGCCGGACCCCACCCGTACGATTGAACCCGTGAGCACCGAACCCGTGACCAGCGCGCCCGTCGCCTTCCTCAAGGGCCACGGCACCGAGAACGACTTCGTGATCGTGCCCGACCCGGACAACGCACTCGACCTGCCCGCCGACGTCGTGGCCCGCCTCTGCGACCGCCGGGCCGGCATCGGCGGCGACGGGCTGCTCCACGTCGTCCGGTCCGCCGCCCACCCCGAGGCGCGGGACATGGCCGGCGAGGCCGACTGGTTCATGGACTACCGCAACGCCGACGGCTCGGTCGCCGAGATGTGCGGCAACGGCGTCCGGGTCTTCGCCCGCTACCTCCAGCACGCCGGGCACCTCACCGCCGGCGACGTCGCGGTCGCCACCCGCGGCGGCGTCAAGCGCGTCCACCTCGCCAAGAACGGCGACGTCACCGTCTCCATGGGCCGCGCCCGGCTCCCCGAGGACGGCGTCACCGTCACCGTCGGCGGCCGCAGCTGGCCCGCGCGCAACGTGAACATGGGCAACCCGCACGCGGTGGCCTTCGTCGAGGACCTCGACCACGCCGGTGACCTGTCCACCGAGCCGCCCTACTCGCCCGCCGCGGTCTATCCCGACGGGGTCAACATCGAGTTCGTCGCCGACCGGGGCCCCCGTCACGTGGCCATGCGCGTCCACGAGCGCGGCGCCGCCGAGACCCGCTCGTGCGGCACGGGCGCCTGCGCCGTGGCCGTCGCCGCCGCCCGCCGCGACGGCGCCGACCCGGCCGGGACGGGGACCCCGGTCACGTACACCGTGGACGTCCTCGGCGGGACCCTCGTGATCACCGAGCACCCCGACGGCGAGATCGAGATGACCGGTCCCGCCGTCATCGTCGCCGAAGGCCGCGTCGACCCCGCCTGGTTCGCCTCCGCGCCCGTCCGGACCCCCTGCTGAACCTTCGCGCAACCTTCGCTCGAATGGGTGATCCGGTTCACGCTGGGCGAGAGCGGGTCAGCACGACGTGGTGGGCTCGGTAGCATCAAGCACCGGCCCGGCGGGCACGCCTGCCCGCCCCACCGCCGGTCGACGCCGTCGGAGGTGCCCATGAGCGCAGAGGCCACCAACCTGAGTGCAGAGGCCACGAACCCCGCGCCCAGCCGTCGGCGCGGCCGCCCGAGGATCGACCTCCGGAGGCTCGGCCGCGCCGCACTGCTCGGTCCCGGCGCCCGGGACCGGCTGCCCGACGCCATCAGTCACGTCGCCGAGGCCCACCGCGCGCACCACCCGGACGCCGACCTGGCCGTGCTGCACCGGGCGTACGTGCTCGCCGAGTCCTCCCACCGGGGCCAGTTCCGCAAGAGCGGGGAGCCCTACATCACCCACCCCCTCGCCGTCACCCTGATCCTCGCCGAACTGGGCGCCGAGACCACCACCTTGACCGCCTCCCTCCTCCACGACACCGTCGAGGACACGGACGTGACCCTCGATCAGGTGCGGGAGGAGTTCGGCGAGGAGGTCTGCTACCTCGTCGACGGCGTCACCAAACTGGAGAAGGTCGACTACGGGGCCGCCGCCGAGCCGGAGACCTTCCGCAAGATGCTCGTCGCCACCGGCAACGACGTACGCGTCATGTCCATCAAGCTCGCCGACCGGCTGCACAACATGCGCACGCTCGGGGTGATGCGCCCCGAGAAACAGGCCCGTATCGCCAAGGTGACCCGCGACGTCCTCATCCCCCTCGCCGAACGGCTCGGCGTCCAGGCCCTCAAGACCGAACTGGAGGACCTGGTCTTCGCCATCCTCCACCCCGCCGAGTACGAGAAGACCCGCGCCCTCATCGCCGAGAACGCCACCGCCGGGGACGCGCTCGCCGCCATCGCCGACGACGTCAGAACGGTGCTCAGGGAAGCCCGGATCCCGGCCGAAGTGCTGGTGCGGCCACGCCACTTCGTCTCGGTGCACCGCGTGCGGCTCAAGCGCGGCGAACTGCGCGGCACCGACTTCGGACGCCTCCTCGTCCTCGTCGGCGACGACGCCGACTGCTACGGGGTGCTGGGCGAGCTGCACACCTGCTTCACCCCGGTGATCTCCGAGTTCAAGGACTTCATCGCGGCACCCAAGTTCAACCTCTACCAGTCGCTCCACACCGCCGTCGCCGCGCCCGACGGAGCCGTCGCCGAGGTCCTCATCCGTACGCACCAGATGCACAAGGTCGCCGAAGCGGGTGTCGTTGCCCTCGGCAATCCCTACGCCGCGCCCGCCGAGGGCCCCGATCCCGTGGGCGAGGACGGTGAGCACACCGACCCCACCCGGCCCGGCTGGCTCTCCCGGCTGCTCGCCTGGCAGCGGTCCACCCCCGACCCCGACACCTTCTGGACCTCGCTCCGCGCCGACCTGGCCCAGGACGGCGAGATCACCGTCTTCCGCCCGGACGGCGGCACCCTCGCGCTGCCGGCCGGCGCGACCTGCGTGGACGCCGCGTACGCCCAGTACGGCGAGGCGGCCCACACCTGCGTCGGCGCCCGCGTCAACGGCCGCCTCGCGGCGCTGGGCACGGTCCTGAGCGACGGCGACACGGTGCAGCCGCTGCTCGCTCGGGGGGACACGCCGGGGGCGGCCGACCTCGCGCGTCACGCCCCCGCCGCCGGCCGGCCCGGTCCCGCTCACGCCGGTCCGGCTCTGCACGTACCGGCTGCCGACCCCGCCTCCGGCCCCTCGCCCGACTGGCTCAAGTACGCCCGCACCCCGGCCGCCCGCATCGCCATCACCGGCTGGCTCGCCGCGCACCCGGAGGACGTGAAGGTCCCGGCGGCCGCTCCCCGCCCGCCGTCCGCCGCCCCCAGCGCCGACGCCCCCGCCCCCCGGGACGCCGCCGCGAACGCGGTCGTGGCCGACCTGCCGGGCGCCCAGGTGCGGCTGGCCCGCTGCTGCACGCCCGTGCCGCCCGACGCGGTCACCGGTTTCCCGGTACGCGGCGGGAACGTGACCGTCCACCGCGTCGGGTGCCCCGCCGTGCGGCGCATGGAGGCGGCCGGGCGCGTGCCGGTCGGCGTGCGGTGGGGGGAGGCGGCCGAGTGCCGGGTCACCCTGGTCGCCGAATCGTTCGGCCGGCCGCGGCTGCTCGCCGACCTCACGGAGGCCATCGCCACGGCGGGCGCGGCGATCGTCTCGGCCACCGTGGAACCGCCCAGCGAGCAGCGCGTCCGGCACACGTACACCCTCCAGCTCGCCGACGCCGCCGAGCTGCCGGCCCTGATGCGCGCCATGCGCGAGGTGCCCGGTGTGTACGACGTGAGCCGCGCCCAGCACCCGGCGGCCGCCCCCGGCTGACCGCCGCGGGCAGCCTCCGGCTGACCGGCCGGGCATCCGTGGCGCACCCGCCCAGGCGACCCCACGGCCCCCGCCCCGGCCCCCTGCCCGGCTCCCGCCCTGCCCGCGGCCCCTGTTCGGCCCCGCCCCGTCCTGCCCGGCCCCCTCTCGGCCCCGCCGAGCCCCGGCCCCCTGCCCGGCTCCTGCTGAGCCCCCGCCCTACACCGGCCTCCGCCTCCGCCCCCGCCCGGCTCCCGCGCCGAGTCCGTTCGGGTGCGCGGGGCGCGCGCCGTCGCGGTCCGGGCCCGGCGCGCTGGTAGCGGTTGCTCCATGTCCCTCACATCGCGTGCACCTCGCACGGCTCGCACCTCATGGCGCCTCCGGGCGGCCCTGGTGGCGGCCGCGTCGGCCGGCCTGCTCGGCGCGGCGCTGCCCTCGCCGCAGCCCCTGGGCATCGGCGACCCGCTCTTCCCCCAGCTCGGCAACCCGGGGTACGACGTCCTCGCGTACGACATCGCCTTCACCTACCCGGGCGACAACAGCAAGCCGCTCGACGCCCTCACCAAGATCGACGCTCGGGCGACCGACCGGCTGGACCGCCTCAATCTGGACTTCACCCACGGCACGGTCCGGGCGGTCGAGGTCGACGGTCGGCCCGCCGAGTTCGCGGTCAGCGGCGAGGACCTGGTCATCGAACCGTCACGGGCGGTCGCGCCCGGCGAGCGGTTCCGCGTCGCCGTCACGCACACCAGCGACCCGGCCGGTCCGAAGAACACCGGCGGCTGGGTCCGCACCGGCGACGGCCTGGCGATGGCCAACCAGGCCGACGCCGCCCACCGCGTCTTCCCCGGCAACGACCACCCCGCCGACAAGGCGTACTTCACCTTCCGGGTCACCGCGCCCAAGGACCTCACAGTGGTCGCCAACGGAGAGCTCGTGGCCCGCGCGCTCAGCGGCGACACCCGCACCTGGACCTACCGCGGCGCCCGCCCCATGGCCACCGAGCTGGCCCAGGTGTCGATCGGCCGCTCCACCGTCGTCCGCCGTACGGGCCCGCACGGCCTGCCCGTACGCGACGTCGTGCCGTCCGCCGACGCCGACCGGCTGGAACCCTGGCTGAAGAGGACGCCGGACCACCTGGAGTGGATGGAGCGCAAGGTCGGGCGCTATCCCTTCGAGACGTACGGGCTGCTCGTCGCCGACGCCGACACCGGGTTCGAGCTGGAGACGCAGACGCTCTCCCTCTTCGAACGCTCGCTGTTCACCAGGGGCACCCTCCCCGAGTGGTACGTGGAATCGATCATGGTGCACGAGCTGGCCCACCACTGGTTCGGCAACAGCGTCTCGCCGCACCGGTGGTCCGACCTGTGGCTCAACGAAGGACACGCCACCTGGTACGAGGCGCTGTACGCGGAGGAGACGGCGAAGCAGCCGCTGGAGCGGCGCATGCACCAGGCGTACCTCGACTCCGACCGCTGGCGCGCGGCGGGCGGGCCGCCCGCCGCGCCCCGGCCGCCCGCGGCGGGTCAGAAGATCAGCCTGTTCCGCCCGGTCGTCTACGACGGCAGCGCCCTGGTCCTCTACGCGCTGCGCCAGGAGATCGGGAAGGCCGCCTTCGAGCGGCTGGAGCGGCGCTGGGTGGACCAGTACGCGCACGGGACGGCGAGCACCGACGACTTCGTACGGCTCGCCTCCGAGGAGGCGGGGCGGGACCTCACCGCGTTCATGAAGGGGTGGCTGTACGGCGAGCACACGCCGAAGATGCCGGGCCACCCCGACTGGCGCAGCAAGGCGCCCGCCAAGGGGTCCACGAAGGCGCCGGCGCCCTCCGCCAAGCGCTGACAGCCTGGTGGAAACCCGGGTGACGGGCCCGGCCGCACCGTGCGACCATCAGGGGGTCGGCGGCGCGGCCGGGCCCCCGGAATGCCCGGGGCCCGCCCCGGGAATGATCCGGGGGAGTCACGCGTTGTGACTGACAGGCCGCTCGGGCCGGCGTGAGCCGGCCGAGTCATCCCACGACGTAAGGATCCAATGACCTCCTCTTCATCTTCTTCCCAGGACGCGCAGAGCTTCGCGGACACCCACCGCACCGAGAGCCTTCGGGCCGATGCCCTGATGGAAGAGGACGTCGCCTGGAGCCACGAGATCGACGGAGACCGGGACGGCGACCAGCTCGACCGCTCCGAGCGCGCGGCTCTGCGGCGTGTGGCGGGTCTCTCCACCGAGCTCGAGGACGTCACCGAGGTCGAGTACCGGCAGCTGCGCCTGGAGCGTGTGGTGCTGGTGGGCGTATGGACCTCGGGGACCGTGCAGGACGCCGAGAACTCCCTCGCGGAGCTGGCGGCGCTCGCCGAGACGGCGGGCGCGCTGGTGCTCGACGGAGTGATCCAGCGTCGCGACAAGCCCGACCCGGCCACGTACATCGGCTCGGGCAAGGCGGACGAGCTGCGTGACATCGTGCTGGAGACCGGGGCCGACACCGTCGTCTGCGACGGTGAGCTCAGCCCCGGCCAGCTGATCCACCTCGAGGACGTCGTCAAGGTCAAGGTGGTCGACCGGACCGCCCTGATCCTCGACATCTTCGCCCAGCACGCCAAGTCTCGTGAGGGCAAGGCGCAGGTCGCGCTCGCGCAGATGCAGTACATGCTGCCGCGGCTGCGGGGCTGGGGTCAGTCGCTGTCCCGGCAGATGGGCGGCGGCGGCGGTGGCGGCATGGCCACCCGTGGTCCCGGTGAGACCAAGATCGAGACGGACCGGCGACGGATCCGCGAGAAGATGGCGAAGATGCGCCGTGAGATCGCGGAGATGAAGACGGGCCGTGACATCAAGCGGCAGGAGCGCCGGCGCAACAAGGTGCCGTCGGTGGCGATCGCCGGGTACACCAACGCCGGCAAGTCGTCCCTGCTGAACCGGCTGACGGGCGCGGGCGTGCTGGTGGAGAACGCGCTGTTCGCCACCCTCGACCCGACCGTGCGCCGGGCCGAGACGCCCAGCGGCCGCCTCTACACCCTGGCGGACACCGTCGGGTTCGTACGGCACCTGCCCCACCACCTCGTCGAGGCTTTCCGCTCCACCATGGAGGAGGTCGGTGACTCCGACCTGATCCTGCACGTGGTGGATGGTTCGCACCCGGCGCCGGAGGAGCAGCTTGCCGCCGTGCGGGAGGTGATCCGCGAGGTGGGCGCGGTGGACGTGCCCGAGATCGTGGTGATCAACAAGGCGGACGCCGCCGACCCGCTCGTCCTGCAGCGGCTGCTCCGTATCGAGCGGCACTCGATCGCGGTGTCGGCGCGGACCGGCGAGGGCATGCGCGAGCTGCTCGCGCTGATCGACGCCGAGCTGCCGCGGCCGCGGATCGAGATCGAGGCGCTCCTGCCGTACACGCAGGGCGCGCTGGTCTCGCGTGCGCACGCCGAGGGCGAGGTGCTCTCCGAGGAGCACACGCCGGAGGGCACGCTGCTCAAGGCGCGCGTCCACGAGGAGCTGGCCGCGTTCCTGGCTCCGTACGTCCCCGCGGCGCACTGACGGCCGGATGGACGACCGAAGGCCCGCCCCTCCTGGGGCGGGCCTTCGCGTTCTCCCGCGGGTGGTCTTACGGGACCGCCCGCGGGAGAACGCGCCCCTACTCCACGCCGGGTGGGCCGGTGCGGGTCACCACCCGTGAGGACGTGCACGGACTCTCCACCGGGTGGGGCGCCGGTGGCCGTCCGGCCGCGTGGCGCCCCACCGACTGCGGGCGTCCGGCAGGCCCCGGCCCCGTCGGCGCGCGGCCGGGCGCCGGGCGCGGCACCGGACCGCCCGGCCACGTGCCGGCCCGTGGACTAGCGGCCCGCGAACTTCTTGCTGACCTCTTCGTACACGCCCTTCGCCTCGTCACCCAGCCGCGGACCGGCCAGCCAACCCGCCGTCACCGGGCCGATGGAGGTGTTGGACACCAGCGCGGGCCTGCCGTCCCTGCCCCGTGCGACCCAGCCGCCGCCGGAGGAGCCACCCGTCATCGTGCAGCCGATGCGGTACATCGTGGGCTGCTTGGCGTCGAGGGACAGGCGGCCCGGCTTGTCTCCGCACCGGTACATCTGCTGGCCGTCGAACGGCTGCGCCGCCGGGTAGCCGGTCGCCTCCATCTCGGCGATCTCCGGCGTGGCCGGCGCGGCGAACTCCACCGGAAGCGCCGAACCGACCGTCTCCTCCAGCGACTTGCCGTTGCCGCCCTTCTCCGGGGTCACGTGGATGACCGCGTAGTCGTACGGGGCGCCCTGACCGCCGGTCGCGGCCCCCTGGGAGATCCACTGCTCGGAGGTCTGCGCCCAGTCGGCCCACCACACGCCGTAGGGCGCGATCTCCTCGCGGGTCGCGGTCTCCAGATCGGCCCCGGTCCTGCCGCCGTCGTTGTACGAGGGGACGAAGGCGATGTTGCGGTACCAGCCGCCGTCCTTGCCGGCGTGCACGCAGTGGCCCGCGGTCCAGACGAGGTTGGACTTGCCCGGATTCGCGGGATCCTCCACCACGGTCGCGGAGCAGACCATGGAGCCCTGGGGCCCGTCGAAGAGGACCTTGCCCGCCTCGGGTGCGTCTGCGTGGTACGGCGCCTTCACGGGCTGGGCCTCGACCGGCTCGGGCGTCGGGTCCGTGACGCCCTCGTCACCTGAGATGTCCCCCTCCTCGACCGGCCTTTCCGGCTGTTCCGCGTCCCGCATGCGGTCCGGGTCCCACAGGTCCTCGATGATCGGGTTGACGTAGTCCTTGGCCTCGCGCAGCCAGGTGTCCCTGTCCCAGTTCCTCCACTCGCCGTCGCGCCACTTGTCCAAGTCGATCCCGTGCTCCTTGAGCCGGTCCTTCAGGTCGTCCGGGATCGTGATCCTGCCGTCGGACGTCTGCCCGGCGGAGGCGGTCGGCTCACCGCCCGCGTTGTCCTCGCTCGGGCCACACGCGGTGGCCGTCAGCGCCAGCGCCGCGGCGACGGAGGCTGCGGCGAGCAGCGGACGAATGGGTCGCATGTCGTGATCCCCCTGGGACTTCGTGACAGAGCACTTCTGGGCACTTCTGAATATTTCTGAACGTGACTGGACTCCGGCACCGGAGTGCGGCCCCCACTATGCCGGTGCCGTTGGGGACGGTGTACGGCAGGGCCACGGTTCCCCGGCCGTAAGGATCTTGGCGACGACCGTGATCGGGAACACATGTCGTCGTTGGTACGTACGGGGGACACAAAGTCGGCGCCCATCGCCGTCTCGTGCGGACGAGCCGGACACCGATGAGCAACGCAACCGTTACCGGGAGGATCCGAAGCCGTGGCCGTGACCGAATCAGCCCCGGTGGCACCGACGTCCGCGCAGGAGGGCATCCTGCGGCGCCAGTCGCTTCGCGAATCGGCCGCCCGCACCTATGCGCGCGCCCTGCCCATCGTCCCGGTGCGGGCACGCGGCCTGACCATCGAGGGAGCCGACGGGCGACGCTATCTGGACTGCCTCTCCGGAGCGGGGACGCTGGCCCTCGGGCACAACCACCCCGTGATCCTGGAGGCCATCAAGAAGGTCATCGACTCCGGTGCCCCGCTGCACGTCCTGGATCTGGCCACACCGGTCAAGGACGCCTTCACCACCGAGCTCTTCGCCACGCTCCCGCGCCGCCTCGCCGACGACGCACGGATCCAGTTCTGCGGGCCGGCGGGCACGGACGCGGTCGAGGCCGCGTTCAAGCTGGTGCGCAACGCGACCGGCCGCGAGGGCCTGCTCGCCTTCACGGGCGCCTACCACGGCATGACGGCCGGTGCCCTGGCCGCCTCCGGCGGCGCCACCGACGTACGGGTCACCCGCCTGCCCTATCCGCACGACTACCGCTGCCCCTTGGGGGTCGGGGGCGAACGCGGCGCCGAGATCGCCGCCCGCTGGACCGAGACTCTCCTCGACGACCCCAAGTCCGGTGTCCCCGCCCCGGCCGGGATGATCCTCGAACCCGTCCAGGGCGAGGGCGGAGTGATCCCCGCCCCCGACGGCTGGCTGCGCCGGATGCGCCGGATCACCGCCGACCGCTCCATCCCCCTCATCGCCGACGAGGTGCAGACCGGCGTCGGCCGCACCGGCGCGTTCTGGGCGGTCGACCACAGCGGAGTCGTCCCCGACGTGATGGTCATGTCCAAAGCCATCGGCGGGTCCCTCCCGCTGGCCGTCATCGTCTACCGGTCCGGCCTGGACGTCTGGCAACCCGGCGCCCACGCGGGCACGTTCCGCGGCAACCAGCTGGCCATGGCGGCCGGCGCGGCCACCCTCGCGTTCGTACGCGAGAACCGCCTCGCCGAGCGCGCGGCGGCCCTCGGCGCACGCATGCTGGGGCAGCTCCAGGGCCTGGCGACCGCCCACCCGTGCATCGGGGACGTGCGGGGCCGCGGCCTCATGATCGGGATCGAACTCGTCGCCCCCGACACCACCGCCGACGTCCCGCCCCCGGCCCCCGCCCTCGCCGCGGCCGTCCAGCGGGAGTGCCTCCGGCGCGGCCTCATCGTCGAACTCGGCGGCCGCCACAACGCCGTCGTACGCCTCCTCCCCCCACTGACGCTCACCGACGAACAGGCGGTGGCCGTCCTCGACCGCTTCGCCGACGCCCTGGCCGCCGCCGAGCGCACCCCGCCCCAGCCGAGCGACCCGGGGCCGTCCCGCTGAACCCGAACCCCCCTCACCAGAAAGTCCCCGCCGTGAACCCCACCCCCGTCCCCGCAGCGCCCGGTGCCGACGGCCCTCCCACCGCCCCCGGCAGCCCCCGCCCGGGCGAGTCGACGACAGTGCCGCGCCAGCACGCGGGAGGGTACGAAGACCTGCCGGGCACCGCCCCGGCGGCGAAGGGCACACCGGCCGGAAGCGGCGCGCACGCCGACCAGCCGGACCACCTCGACCACCCGGACGCGCACCACGCGGCGGACGCGGCGACCGTCGAGAACCTCCTGCGCTGCTGGGTGCGTGAGAACGGCCTCGCCCAGCCGGCGGGAAGGACCCTGCGCGTCCCCCTCGGCGCCAGCGGCACCGCCCTCCTCGTCCCCGTCCACTACTGGTCGCCCACCGGCTGGCACCGCTTCGGCCGGCCCACCCTCGAAGGCGCCCCGCCGGCCGCCCCGCCCGTGGACGCCGTGACCGTCGCCGCCCTCATCGGCCGCGAGTCGGGCCCTGCCGGTGACCGCCGGGAGGGCGCCGACCTGGTGGGCAGGGTCGCCGACTCCACCCGCCGCACCGCCGACTTCATCGCCCACCGGCGGCGTCACCCCGGCCCCTCCCCGGACGCCGACCTCTTCCTCACCGCCGAGCAGTCCCTGCTGCTCGGCCACCCCCTCCACCCCACGCCCAAGAGCCGCGAAGGTCTCACCGACTCCGAGGCCAGGCTCTACTCGCCCGAGGTGAACGGCTCCTTCCCGCTGCACTGGATGGCCGTCGACCGGTCGGTACTCGCCACGGACTCCGCCTGGACCGAACAGGGACGCCCCCGGAGCGCCGGCCACCTCACCGCCCGCCTCGCCGGGGACCTCCCCCTCCCCGGCGACACCGCGGCGCTGCCTCTGCACCCCTGGCAGGCCCGCGAACTGCTTCGCCGGCCCGCCGTCGCCGAACTGCTGTCCGCCGGCCTCCTCCACGACCTCGGCCCCCACGGCGCCCCGTGGCACCCCACCTCCTCCGTGCGGACCGTCCACCGCCCCGGCGCCCCGGCCATGCTCAAGCTGTCCCTCGGTGTACGCATCACCAACTCCCGCCGGGAGAACCTCCGCAAGGAACTCCACCGCGGAGTCGAGGTGCACCGGCTGCTGCGCACCGGACTCGCCGAGCACTGGCATGCCGCCCACCCGGGCTTCGACATCGTGCGCGACCCGGCGTGGCTGGCCGTCGACACCCCGTCCGGTGAGCCCGTCCCCGGACTCGACGTCGTGCTCCGCCACAACCCCTTCGGCCCCGGCGACGACGCCGTCTGCGTCGCCGGCCTCACCGCCCCGCGCCCATGGCCCGGCGGCACCCGGATGCGGTCGCGCCTGGCCGTCACCGTGTCCCGGCTCGCCGCCCGCACCGGCCGCCCCACCGGAGCCGTCGCCGCCGAGTGGTTCCTGCGCTACCTCGACCAGGTGGTCCGCCCCGTCCTGTGGCTCGACGGCACGGCCGGCGTCGCCCTGGAGGCACACCAGCAGAACACCCTGGTGATCCTCGACCCCGACGGCTGGCCCAGGGGCGGCCGGTACCGCGACAACCAGGGCTACTACTTCCGTGAATCGCACCGCGCCGCCCTGGAGAGCCGGCTCCCCGGCATCGGCACCCGCAGCGACACCTTCGTCCCCGACGACGTCACGGACGAACGGTTCGCCTACTACCTCGGCATCAACAACGTCCTCGGCCTGATCGGGGCCTTCGGCGCGCAACGACTGGCCGACGAACAACTCCTCCTCGCCGCCTTCCGGCAGTTCCTCACCACCAGCACCGGTCTGGGCTCGCCACTGCCGACCCGCCTCCTGGAGAGCCCGACCCTGCGCTGCAAGGCCAACCTGCTGACCCGGCTGCACGGACTCGACGAACTCGTCGGCCCCGTCGACACCCAGTCCGTGTACGTCACCATCGCCAACCCCCTCCGCCGCTGACGCGACCCCCTCCACCCCGACCGCCGAGAGGACAGGGCCCCGTGCCTCCCACCGACGCGAGTGCCGACACCGGTCCCAGTCCCTCCGTGCCGGCCGGTGCCGGCACGGAGGACACGCTGGAACTCCGGCTGCCCGAAGAGCTGTTCACGCCGCTCCGCCCGGACGAACCGGTCACCGGAGGGCGACGGCGGGACGGCGGTGCCGACGACGACCTCCTCGACACCGTCGCCGGCTGGTGCCCCGCCACCACGCCCCTCGGGTCCTTCCGGCTCGTCCCCGTACAGGTCGAACGGGACCGGGAACTCATCAGCCGGTGGATGAACGACCCGGCGGTCGCCGCCTTCTGGGAACTGGCCGGTCCGGCGTCGGTCACCGACGCCCACCTGCGAGCCCAACTCGACGCCGACGGACGCAGCGTGCCCTGCCTGGGCGTACTGGGCACCACCCCGGTGAGCTACTTCGAGATCTACCGCGCCGACCTCGACCCCCTGGCCCGCCACTATCCGGCCCGTCCTCACGACACCGGTGTCCACCTGCTCATCGGGGGCGTCGCCGACCGCGGCCGGGGCGTCGGCACCGCCCTGCTCCGCGCGGTCTCGGACCTCGTGCTCGACAACCGCCCGCGCTGCGGACGCGTCATCGCCGAACCCGACCTCCGTAACACCCCCTCCGTCTCCGCCTTCTTGAGTGCCGGCTTCCGTTTCTCCGCCGAACTCGACCTCCCCGACAAGCGAGCCGCCCTGATGATCCGTGACCGCACCCTGCGACACCTGCTGTGAACTCCATGCCGTTCCTCATACACCGCTCGACCCGCATCGGTTCCACCCGGAGGAGTCCCCGTGCCGAAAGCCCCTGCCACCTTCGACTCCGCGGAGCCGCCCGCCCCGCCGACCGCCTCCAGCCCGCCCGAACTGAACCCGCGGGCCTGGCGGCGGGCCTCGCGCCACCTGCTGGCGAAGATGCTCGGCGAGTTCGCCTACGAAGAGATCATCGAACCCACCCGCCCGCTGCCCACCGCGCCGGACGACCGGACCGCGCGGGAAGCCGGCCCGGTGGCCTCCCGGTCAGGCCCCCCGCACGACCGGACCGCTGCGGACGACGACCGGACCACGGGGGAAGGCAGGGCCGCGCGGGAGGGCGTGACCGCGCCGGCCGGCCGGGTGCCGACGGACCCGTACGCACTGCGGCTCGACGACGGGTCCGTGCTCACCTTCACCGCGCGCCGGACCGCCTACGGCAGCTGGCGGGTCGATCCCGACTCGATCAGCCGTGACGGACACCCCTTCACCGACCCGCTGGACTTCCTCGTACGCGCCCGTCACCTCCTCCGCCTGGACGGGGCCACCCTCGGGCACCTCCTCCGCGAGCTGACCATCACGCTCGCCGCCGACGCCCGGCTGCACCACACGGCGCTCACAGCCGCCCGCCTCGCCGACCTCGGCTACGCGGAACTGGAGGGGCACCAGACGGGCCATCCGTGGATCGTGTTCAACAAGGGCCGCATCGGATTCTCCGCGGCCGACGCGGCCCGCTGGGCGCCCGAGGCCCGCCGAGCGGCCCCGCTGCCCTGGATCGCGGTCAGCACGCGGCTCGCCGCCTACCGCGGCGTCCCCGCGCTCGACACCCCCGCGCGGCTCTACGACCGTGAGCTCGGCCCCGCCGTGCGCGACGCGTTC
Organism: Streptomyces gobitricini; assembly: GCF_039532985.1. Classification (NCBI taxonomy): domain Bacteria; kingdom Bacillati; phylum Actinomycetota; class Actinomycetes; order Kitasatosporales; family Streptomycetaceae; genus Streptomyces; species Streptomyces gobitricini. Next base: position 114,114 of record NZ_BAAASR010000010.1, read on the forward strand.
GCCGCCGAACTCCGCGCCCGCGGCCTCGACCCCTCGGCGTACCTCTACCTCCCCGTGCACCCCTGGCAGTGGGACGAGGTACTGCTGCCGCTGTACGCGCCAGCCATCGCCGAGGGCGCGATCGTGCCGCTCGCCGCCGACGGCGACCTCCGGCTGCCGCAGCAGTCCATCCGTACGTTCCTCAACGTCAGCCGGCCCGACCGGCTCAGTGTCAAGCTGCCGCTGTCCGTGCTCAACACCCTCGTCTGGCGGGGCCTGCCCACCGAGCGCACCCTCGCCGCCCCCGCCGTCACGTCGTGGGTCCACGCGCTGCGCGACACCGACCCCTTCCTGCGCGACGAGTGCGGCGTGATCCTCCTCGGGGAGGTCGCCTCGGTCACCGTCGAGCACCCCCTGTACGACCGCCTCCCCGAAGCGCCGTACCAGTACAAGGAGCTGCTCGGCGCGATCTGGCGCGAACCGCTGAGCCTGCCGCCCGGCGAGCGCGCCCGCACTCTCGCGTCCCTGCTGCACACCGACGCCGAAGGCCGCTCCTTCACCGCGGAGCTGGTGGCCCGGTCGGGGCTCGCCCCCACCGTGTGGCTGCGGCACCTGTTCGCCGCCCTGCTGCCCGCCCTGCTGCACTTCCTCTACCGCTACGGCACGGTCTTCTCCCCGCACGGCGAGAACACCATCGTCGTCTTCAACGGCCAGGACGTTCCCGTGCGCCTGGCGATCAAGGACTTCGTCGACGACATCAACGTCAGCGCCCGTCCGGTGCCCGAGCACGACACGATGCCGGACGACGTGCGCGCGGTGCTGCTCACCGAGGAGCCCGGCTTCCTCACCCAGTTCATCCACTCCGGGCTCTTCGTCGGCGTCTTCCGCTACCTGGCGCCCCTGTGCGAGGAGCAACTGGGCGTACCGGAGGAGGACTTCTGGTCACTCGTACGGGCTGAAATCCTCCGCCACCAGGCCCGCTTCCCGGACCTCAAGGACCGGTACGAGCTCTTCGACCTGCTCACACCGCGTATCGAGCGGCTCTGTCTGAACCGCAACCGCCTGCACCTGGACGGTTACCGCGACCGGGCGCAGCGGCCGCACGCCGCCGTTCACGGAACCGTCCCCAACCCACTCGCGTGACGCGGTTGTCAGTGCCGCGCCGTAGGGTGGACGGGCTATGACGAAGCCATCCCTCCCCGATCTCCTCCACGCCGCCGTCACCGCCGTCGGCGGCGTGGAACGGCCAGGCCAGGTCACCATGGCCGAGGCCGTCGCGCAGGCCATCGACGACGGCTCCCATCTCCTGGTCCAGGCCGGCACCGGCACCGGAAAGTCGCTGGGCTACCTGGTGCCCGCGCTGGCGCACGGGGACCGGGTCGTGGTCGCCACGGCGACGCTGGCCCTCCAGCGGCAGCTGGTCGAGCGCGACCTGCCGCGCACGGTGGACGCGCTCCATCCGCAGCTGCGGCGGCGCCCGGAGTTCGCCATGCTCAAGGGCCGCTCGAACTACCTGTGCCTGCACCGCCTCCACGAGGGCGTCCCGCAGGACGAGGAGGAGGGCCTCTTCGACCCGTTCGAGGCCGCCGCGCCGACCAGCAAGCTCGGCCAGGACCTGCTGCGCCTGCGCGACTGGTCCGACGACACGGAGACCGGGGACCGGGACGACCTGACCCCCGGCGTGTCGGACCGCGCCTGGGGCCAGGTCTCCGTCTCGTCCCGCGAGTGCCTGGGCGCGTCGAAGTGCGCGTACGGCGCGGAGTGCTTCGCCGAGGCGGCGCGGGAGCGCGCCAAGCTCGCCGACGTGGTCGTCACCAACCACGCGCTCCTCGCCATCGACGCCATCGAGGGTGCCCCGGTGCTCCCGCAGCACGAGGTCCTGATCGTCGACGAGGCGCACGAGCTGGTGTCCCGGGTCACCGGAGTCGCCACCGGCGAGCTCACGCCCGGCCAGGTCAACCGTGCCGTTCGCCGTGCGGCCAAGCTGGTCGACGAGAAGGTCGCCGACCAGCTCCAGACCGCCGCCGAGGGGTTCGAGCGGCTGATGGAGCTCGCCCTGCCCGGCCGGCTGGAGGAGATCCCGGAAGACCTGGGTTACGCGCTGATGGCGCTGCGCGACGCGGCGCGTGCGGTCGTCTCGTCCCTCGGCTCGACGCGCGACAAGTCGGTCCAGGACGAGGACGCGGTCCGCAAGCAGGCCAGGGCCTCGGTGGAGAACGTCCACGACGTCGCCGAGCGCATCACGCAGGGCTCCGAGTACGACGTCGTCTGGTACGAGCGGCACGACCGGTTCGGCGCGTCCCTGCGGGTGGCTCCGCTGTCCGTCTCCGGCCTGCTGCGCGAGAAGCTCTTCGCGGAGCGGTCGGTCGTCCTGACCTCCGCCACGCTCAAGCTGGGCGGCGACTTCAACGGTGTCGGGGCTTCGCTTGGTCTGCCTCCGGAGGGCACCGCCGGTACGGAGGACGAGGACGTGCCGGTGTGGAAGGGGCTCGACGTCGGCTCGCCCTTCGACTATCCCAAGCAGGGGATCCTCTACGTCGCCAGGCACCTGGCCACCCCGGGCAGGGAGGGCAGCCGCAGCGACATGATGGCCGAGCTGGCCGAGCTGGTCGAAGCGGCCGGCGGACGGACGCTCGGCCTCTTCTCGTCGATGCGGGCGGCCCAGGCCGCCGCCGAGGAGCTGCGGGGCAGGCTCGACAAGCCGATCCTGCTCCAGGGCGAGGACACCCTGGGCGAACTGATCAAGAACTTCGCGAACGACGCGGAGACCTGCCTCTTCGGCACGCTCTCGCTGTGGCAGGGCGTGGACGTTCCCGGGCCGAACTGCCAGCTCGTGGTGATGGACCGCATTCCGTTCCCCCGCCCCGACGATCCGCTGATGAGCGCCCGCCAGAAGGCCGTGGAGGAGGCGGGCGGGAACGGGTTCATGGCCGTCGCCGCGACGCACGCGGCGCTGCTGATGGCGCAGGGGGCGGGCCGGCTGGTGCGCGCCACGGGCGACCGTGGGGTGGTGGCCGTCCTGGATCCGCGTCTGGCCACCGCCCGGTACGGCAGCTACCTGCGCGCCTCGCTGCCCGACTTCTGGTACACCACGGACCGCAACCAGGTGCGCCGCTCCCTGGCCGCGATCGACGCCGCCGCCAAGGCCGCCGACGCCTAGGACGTCATCGAAACACGGGCCTTACTAGCCGCGCTCGGGCCAGATGAGGCCCTGGTCGGTCCAGATGACACCCTTGTTGCGACAGAGGCAGAAGGGGTGACCGATGGGGTCGGCGTAGACGCGGAAGCCGTAGCCGTCGGGGCCGACGCAGTCCCGCTGCAGGGTGGCGCCGAGGGCCAGGACGCGGCGCTGTTCGGCCTCGATGTCGTCGACTTCGAAGTCGAGGTGGAACTGCTTGGGGTGCTCGCTGTCGGGCCATTGCGGGGCGCGGTAGTCCTCCACTTGGGTGAAGGCCAGTTCGATCTCGCCGAACTGGATACCGGCCCAGTTCTCGTTACTGCCTTCCTTGACCGGGAGCCCCGTCACCTCTGAGTAGAAAGCTGCCAGCTTCATCGTGTCCGGGCAGTCGATGATGAAGTCGGTGAGTCGTAGCATCCCGCGATCTTGCCACAAGACCAAAGAGCCGGACTTTGAGACAGCCCTGGCGGCGACGCCCACAGGCCGGCCCGCCGGTCTGGCGTCGGGCCGGCCGGTGATGGACCGGTACGGCCTCGGGGCCGAGGGGGCTCATGGTCGGCGGCATGATCCGAGGGCTCTCAGGTCGGCGTCGGCGGCATGGGTAGGGCCCCGGGACCGGCGCAGTGGGTCCCGGGACCCGGTCGAAGCCGGCGCGCGGTGTCACACGCGCCGCAGTACCGCCACCACCTTGCCGAGGATCGTCGCCTCGTCACCGGGGATCGGCTGGTAGGCCGCGTTGTGCGGGAGCAGCCAGACGTGGCCGTCCTCGCGCTTGAAGCGCTTGACCGTCGCCTCGCCGTCCAGCATCGCGGCCACGATGTCGCCGTTCTCCGCGACCGGCTGGCGACGCACGGTCACCCAGTCGCCGTCACAGATGGCGGCCTCGATCATCGAGTCGCCGACGACCTTCAGCACGAACAGCTCGCCGTCACCGACGAGCTGGCGGGGGAGGGGGAACACGTCCTCCACCGACTCCTCGGCGAGGATGGGGCCACCGGCGGCGATACGGCCGACGAGCGGGACGTACGACGCGGCGGGCTTGCCCGTGGTGTCGGTCGGCTGGGTGCTCGGCTGGTCCGAGCCGCGGACCTCGTAGGCCCTGGGCCGGTGCGGGTCCCTGCGCAGGAAGCCCTTCCGCTCCAGCGCCATCAGCTGGTGGGCGACCGACGAGGTGCTGGACAGTCCCACCGCCTGGCCGATCTCCCGCATCGACGGCGGGTAACCGCGCCGCTGCACCGAGTCCCGGATGACCTCGATGACCCGCCGCTGCCGGTCCGTGAGCCCGGAGCTGTCGGCACGGATGCCTGGAGGTCGCCCGGGCAGCGATCGCGTGGGCTTGGGCCCCTCCGCGTTCGTGGTCACTTCGTTCATGGCATGCACCGGCTCGAGTCGGCTCTGGGAGCGGTCCTGGGCAGTGATGGTGGCACTGTCTGCGGTGGTGGTCACGTCGGCCCCTCTCGAATGGTCTCTCCCTAGCTGGACAACGGTAGTTGCTTTCGAAAGGTTGCGCCAAACACACGTTCGAGTGAAAAATCATGGATTGGCTTACATGTGCGTGTGCCGAGGTGTATGTGCGATCACCCGCCGATTCTTTCCGGCCGCGGGGCCGCGCCTACCACGGTAACCGCACCGCAGGGCGTGTCCACCGGCGGCCCCGCACGACCCGCATGGCGCGTTCCTGTGTCCCCGCGCGGTCCGGTCGGCGTTCCTCGTGGTCCTTCCCCGGTGCCCGGGCGGCTGCGGGCCCCGCGAAGGTGAAGCCGGGTGAAGGCCGTGGGCAACCCGTGCGCGCGGCCCCGGCCGCCCAGGCCGCCCCGGGCGGTATGCCGAGAGTCGCCGGTGACCCTCGCCGCCGCGCCCCCGCCCGGGCGTCCCGGCCGCTTGCCGGCGTCCCGGCCCGGCGTCCCGGCTGCTTACCGGTGTCCCCGCCCGGCACCCCGGCCGCTTACCGGTGTGTCCCTGGCCGGTGTTCCGGCCGCTGGCCGGCGTCCTTGCCCGGCGTCCTTGCCCGGCGTCTTCTTCCGGGTGGTTCCCTGTGACCGGCCCCCGAGCCCCACCGCATTTCCGGAAGGTGCCTCCTGGTGGGCCCCTTGGGTGCGTCAAGGCCCCGCGGGGCATCCCGGCTCGCGGATCCGTGGCCGTCTCCATGAGTCGCCGTCGGTGCTCCGCCTGTCACGCCCCCAGGTGACCTCCATGGGCTCCGCGCGGCCCCTCGAGGGCCGGTCGCCGACGGCCTCCAGGGGCCCGCACGGCCCTGCCGGGGCGACTCCGGGGCGGCCTCCCGACCGCCTCCGGCCGGGTCGCCGCGGACCCCCCGGAATCCGTGGCGCCGCGCCCCTCCCGTAGGCTCTGGAGCGATCCCCGATGCCGCGACGCGCGACACGCGCTGTGTGTCGAAAAGGCGGCTCGACCCCAGATCTAGTGGTTGGATTGGCTCGGCCGCCCACAAGTTGTGGTCCCCGGGTCCGTCGGGGGTGTGGCCATCGCCTATGCTTGTGGCTGCTTCGAGGGGCCCTCACCGGCCCCGACGAGGCTATTCAGTCGTGCTGTGAAGGAGGGTTGGACGATGCATTGCCCCTTCTGCAGGCACCCCGACAGTCGTGTCGTCGACAGTCGCACCACCGACGACGGGACGGCCATCCGCCGCCGCCGCCAGTGCCCCGACTGCTCGCGCCGTTTCACCACGGTGGAGACCGCGTCGCTCATGGTGATCAAGCGCAGCGGGGTCACCGAGCCCTTCAGTCGCACCAAGGTCATCTCCGGAGTGCGCAAGGCGTGCCAGGGGCGGCCGGTCACCGAGGACGCCCTCGCCCAGCTCGGCCAGCGGGTCGAGGAGGCGGTGCGCGCCACCGGCAGCGCGGAGCTGACCACACACGACGTCGGACTCGCCATACTCGGTCCGCTGCGGGAGCTCGACCTCGTCGCGTACCTGCGCTTCGCGTCCGTGTACCGGGCGTTCGACTCACTCGAAGACTTCGAGGCCGCCATCGCGGAGCTCCGCGAGCGGCGGCCCCCCGTGGAGGACGGCGGGACCGGCGCGACCCGCGAGGTCCCGGTCCCCGCGGCTGCCGCCGACTGATCGTCCGGTCCGGCGTGGGGCCGGCGATCAGCCGCTGAGCGGCACATTGACGTGTCAGGGGTGCTGTGCGTGGTGCCCGTGACAACAGACAGAAACCGTGCCTTGGGAAGATCTGGGCACTTCAGGGTGTTTTTGCCCGTATATGGGAGGCGGCATGACAGAGACGGCGAGCGGCCCGGCGCGTGGGTCCCGTACCAAGGGGACCAAGGTGAACAAGGGTCTGCGTATCGAGCGCATCCACACCACCCCCGGCGTGCATCCGTACGACGAGGTCGTGTGGGAGCGTCGTGACGTCGTCATGACCAACTGGCGCGACGGCTCGGTCAATTTCGAGCAGCGTGGCGTCGAGTTCCCCGACTTCTGGTCGGTGAACGCGGTCAACATCGTCACCAGCAAGTACTTCCGCGGGGCCGTCGGCACCCCGCAGCGCGAGACCGGTCTGAAGCAGCTGATCGACCGGATCGTGAAGACGTACCGCAAGGCCGGTGAGGACTACAACTACTTCGCCTCGCCCGCCGACGCCGAGATCTTCGAGCACGAACTGGCCTACGCCCTCCTGCACCAGATCTTCAGCTTCAACTCCCCGGTGTGGTTCAACGTCGGCACGCCGCAGCCCCAGCAGGTCTCCGCCTGCTTCATCCTGTCCGTCGACGACTCCATGGAGTCGATCCTCGACTGGTACAAGGAAGAGGGCATGATCTTCAAGGGTGGCTCCGGTGCCGGCCTGAACCTCTCCCGTATCCGCTCCTCCAAGGAGCTGCTCTCCTCCGGCGGCAACGCCTCCGGTCCGGTCTCCTTCATGCGCGGTGCCGACGCCTCCGCCGGAACGATCAAGTCCGGTGGCGCCACCCGCCGCGCCGCCAAGATGGTCATCCTCGACGTCGACCACCCCGACATCGAGGACTTCATCGAGACCAAGGTCAAGGAGGAGGAGAAGATCCGCGCCCTGCGCGACGCGGGCTTCGACATGGACCTGGGCGGCGACGACATCACGTCCGTCCAGTACCAGAACGCCAACAACTCGGTCCGCGTGAACGACGCGTTCATGCGGGCGGTGGAGTCCGGCAGCAAGTTCGGCCTGCGCGCCCGTATGACCGGTGAGGTCATCGAGGAGGTCGACGCCAAGGGGCTCTTCCGCAAGATGGCCGAGGCCGCCTGGGCCTGCGCCGACCCGGGCATCCAGTACGACGACACCATCAACCACTGGCACACGTGCCCGGAGTCCGGCCGGATCAACGGCTCGAACCCGTGCAGCGAGTACATGCACCTGGACAACACCTCGTGCAACCTGGCCTCGCTGAACCTGATGAAGTTCCTCAAGGACGACGGCAAGGGCAACCAGTCGTTCGACTCGGTGCGCTTCGCCAAGGTCGTCGAGCTGGTCATCACCGCGATGGACATCTCGATCTGCTTCGCGGACTTCCCGACCCAGAAGATCGGTGAGAACACCCGCGCCTTCCGCCAGCTGGGCATCGGGTACGCCAACCTCGGCGCCCTCCTGATGGCCACGGGCCACGCCTATGACTCCGACGGCGGCCGTGCGCTCGCCGGCGCCATCACGTCGCTGATGACGGGCACCTCCTACCGGCGCTCCGCCGAGCTGGCCGCGGTCGTCGGCCCGTACGACGGCTACGCCCGCAACGCCGAGCCGCACAAGCGCGTCATGAAGCAGCACTCCGACGCCAACGCGAAGGCCGTCCGCATGGACGACCTGGACACGCCGATCTGGGCCGCCGCCACGGAGGCCTGGCAGGACGTGATCCGCCTCGGCGAGAAGAACGGCTTCCGCAACGCCCAGGCCTCGGTCATCGCCCCGACCGGCACCATCGGCCTGGCGATGTCCTGCGACACCACCGGCCTGGAGCCGGATCTCGCGCTGGTCAAGTTCAAGAAGCTCGTCGGCGGCGGCTCGATGCAGATCGTCAACGGCACCGTGCCGCAGGCGCTGCGTCGCCTCGGCTACCAGGAGGAGCAGATCGAGGCGATCGTCGCCCACATCGCCGACCACGGCAATGTGATCGACGCGCCCAGCCTCAAGCAGGAGCACTACGAGGTCTTCGACTGCGCCATGGGCGAGCGGTCCATCTCCGCGATGGGTCACGTCCGCATGATGGCCGCCATCCAGCCCTGGATCTCCGGCGCGCTCTCCAAGACGGTCAACCTCCCCGAGACGGCCACCGTGGAGGACGTCGAGGAGGTGTACTTCGAGGCCTGGAAGATGGGCGTCAAGGCGCTCGCCATCTACCGCGACAACTGCAAGGTCGGCCAGCCCCTCTCCGCCAAGAAGAAGGAGCAGGAGAAGGCCGAGGTCACGGAGAAGGCCGAGGAGACCATCCGCGCGGCGGTCGAGAAGGTCGTCGAGTACCGGCCCGTGCGCAAGCGCCTCCCCAAGGGCCGTCCCGGCATCACCACCTCCTTCACGGTGGGCGGCGCCGAGGGCTACATGACCGCCAACTCCTACCCGGACGACGGTCTCGGCGAGGTCTTCCTGAAGATGTCGAAGCAGGGCTCGACGCTCGCGGGCATGATGGACGCGTTCTCGATCGCCGTCTCGGTCGGCCTCCAGTACGGCGTGCCGCTGGAGACGTACGTCTCCAAGTTCACCAACATGCGCTTCGAGCCGGCCGGTATGACGGACGACCCGGACGTGCGGATGGCGCAGTCGATCGTCGACTACATCTTCCGCCGCCTGGCGCTGGACTTCCTGCCCTTCGAGACGCGCTCGGCGCTCGGCATCCACTCGGCCGAGGAGCGCCAGCGCCACCTGGAGACCGGCTCGTACGAGCAGTCCGTCGACGATGTCGAGGTGGACGTCGAGGGCCTGGCCCAGTCCGCCCCGCGTCAGCAGGAGGCCCCGAAGGCGGTCGCGGCCGCCGCGACGGCGGAGGCCCCCGCCCCGAAGCCGCACACCTCGGCGGAGCTCGTCGAGATGCAGCTGGGCATCAGCGCGGACGCGCCGCTGTGCTTCTCGTGCGGTACGAAGATGCAGCGGGCCGGATCGTGCTACATCTGCGAGGGCTGCGGCTCGACCAGCGGATGCAGCTGACGGCCGACGTGCTGACGGTGGGCCCGCTGTCGGCCGACGACTGACGAAACGCGCGGAACGGGAGAGCCGGAAGATCCGGTTCTCCCGTTCCGTGTGTCCGGGCCGGGTCAGGCGGGCTCGGCGCCCATCAGCTCGGTGAAGGCCTGCGGGTCGGCGTCGAAGCCCCGGACGGCGCGGCGCCAGCCCCATCCCCCCGTGTCGTCGCGGCGGAACTCGACGACGGTCACGGCGGTGGCGTCGCCGAGGTCGGAGAAGTCGTAGCGGTCCAGCTCCTGGTAGCCCTCCTTCACGAGGACCAGGGCGTTGGCGATGTCGCCGAACGTCGTGCGGCCGCCGCCCTGCTGTATGGCCACGCCCACCATCACGCGCGCGTAGGCCGGCGACAAGCGGTTCAGCTCCAGCGTCATGGCCTCGTCGAAACCGAAGCCCTGGCCGGTGCTGCTCTCCCTCTGGAGGGTGATGGTCCCGTCCGGGGAACGGCTGCCGAAGTGCACCAGGTAGGCGGGCGCGCCATGGGGCTCCTCGACCCGGTAGACGGCGGCGATGATGTCGAGATCACGGTCGGGGGCCCCGGCGGCGCTCGGATCCCACTTGAGTGTCACCTCGACCTTGCCGACCCCCTTGTTGGCACTGCTCACGGGATTCCCCTCTCTCGTACGGGCTGGGCCAACTGCCCGTGGCACACGACTGCTTGCCCATGGTGTCACGCGCGGTCAGTGCGGGATCCGGCGTGAGGGGCGCTGCCGGGGGAGCTCGTCCCGGAAGGCCGCTATGGAACCGTTGACGATGCTCGAGAAGTCCGGCGTGTGACGCTGGGCGTGGGCGACCGCGTCCACGAAAAGAGCACCCTCACGTGTCGCGCGCGACACGGAGAAGGCACCCAGATAGGCGCCCCCCTCTCCAGGGCGGTGATGTTCTCCAGGACCAGGCCGTGGCTGACCCCGTGGTACGCGTCGACCCCGAAGCCGATCGAGGCGATGAGACGCTCCGGCACCTCCAGGCCGGCGAGCGCGGCGACGCTGGTCAGGTCCTCCTCCGGGGTGCCGAGCCCTGCTTCGTCGCCCCGCATGAGGATGTCGGTCCCGCCGTCCACGAGCACGACCGCGTCGATGGCGTAGTGCTCGATCAGCGCCCGGTACGCCGCACGCAGCGGCTGCACCCCGACGCGGGCGAAGGCGTGGACGGTGCTGGGGAGCCCGTGCAGCGCGAGCCATCGTGCGAGGGTGCGCTCGGGGAAGTAGGTCTGGTGCGGCGCCGAGTCGGGGGTGACGACGGAGACGTCGGGCGCCGGCCAGGAATCCAGGGGAAGTCCCTCGACCGCGCTGAAGGCCAGGTTCGCGAGGTGGACCTCCTTGCCCTGGTGGCGCAGCGAAAGGGCCAGCGGGAGCCCCGCGTAGATGTCGAAGCCGCCCCCGGCGCCCGCGACGAGGACGCGTTCCCCGGATTCGAGGAGTCGGGTGTCTGTACCGCCGCCGACAGCCCATTCGGGTGCGGGTGCGGGTGCGGGTGCGGGTGCGGGTGAGGGGCGGACGCGGCCGCTGGGACGCGGGCGCGGCGGCGGTGGGGTGCGGTGCGGTGCGGTGCGCGAGACCGGGACCGGGGCGTCGCCCGGCCCCGTACGATGGCGCGGTGCTGGTCAAGTGGATTCGCTGCACCGTGGTGGACCGTCGTGGGTTCGAGCGGGGGCAGCGGAAGTGGGCGGGGCTGCCGGGTGAGCCGGGTTTCCGTGGGCAGGGGGGCGGCTGGAGCCGGAGCCGGCCCGGTGTCGCGCATGTTTTCTCCTTCTGGGAGAGCCGGCCCTTCTACGACTCGTTCATGGCGCGCTCGCACGACCGGCTGGCGGCCGCGCAGTCGGGCACGTACAAGGACATGCAGGTCAAGCTGTTCGAGCACCGGTTCGACGTGAAGACGGGGTTCGAGCCCCGCTTCACGGACGCCGATGTCGTCCGGGTCGCGCACAGCAGGATCCGCGAGGAGCGGGTCGAGCACTACGCGCTGATGCAGGAGAAGGTGTGGAACCCGGCGATGGCCGGTTCGCCGGGGATGCTGCGCGGACTGTTCGGAGAGGCGCCGGGCCACGAGTTCCTCGTCCTGTCGATGTGGCGGTCGGCGGCCGAGCACGGCAAGTACCGCGCGGAGCGGGTGGAGCGGCTGGCGCTGCGCGCGCAGATCGAGGCGGACGTGGCGGCGCTGACGGGGGACGTGGTCGACCTCGAAGCGGCGTGGACGGTGTGACGGCCCGGGGCCGGGTCGGGGACACGGGCCGGCGGGTACGCCGGATGGAGCCCGGGCACCGGGCCGGCTGGGCCTCACCGGAACGGGCGATCTAGGGTCGGGGCATGGCACGACCGCGGCGCATCGTTCTCGTACGGCACGGCGAATCGGAGGGCAATGCCGACGACACCGTGTACGAACGCGAGCCCGACCACGCGCTGGGCCTCACCGACCGGGGGCGACGCCAGGCCGAGGAGGCGGGCGAGCGGCTCCGGGCCCTGTTCGGAGACGAACGGGTGAGCGTCTACATCTCGCCGTACCGTCGCACCCACGAGACCTACCGGCTGTTCCGGCTGGACCCGGCGCTGGTACGGGTCAGGGAGGAGCCGCGGCTGCGCGAGCAGGACTGGGGAAACTGGCAGGACAGGGACGACGTCCGGCTCCAGAAGGCCTACCGGGACGCCTACGGGCACTTCTTCTACCGTTTCGCCCAGGGCGAGTCGGGCGCGGACGTGTACGACCGGGTCGGAGCGTTCCTGGAGAGCCTCCACCGCAGCTTCGAGGCGCCCGACCACCCGCCGAACGTCCTGCTGGTCACGCACGGCCTGACCATGCGGCTGTTCTGCATGCGCTGGTTCCACTGGACGGTCGCCGACTTCGAGTCGCTGGCCAATCCGCGCAACGGCGAGACCCGGATGCTCCTTCTCGGGGAGGACGGGCGGTACGCCCTGGACCGGCCGTTCGTGCGCTGGCGAGCCCCCGAGTCGTACGGCTCCACCGGATAGAGTGGCAGGGCGATGACCGCTGATTCCTCCTCCGAGCGGCGCTTCGAACGCGCCCTGGCCAGCCTGCGCGGGCTGGCCGTGGGAGACGCCCTCGGCTCCCAGTTCTTCGTTCCCGCCCACTATCCGTTGCTGAGGCGGCGCGAGCTGCCGCCCGAGCCCTGGCAGTGGACCGACGACACGGAGATGGCCTGCTCCGTGCTGGCCGTCCTCGCCGGGCACGGCCGCGTCGACCAGGACGCGCTCGCCCTGTCGTTCGCTCATCACCATGACTTCGACCGGGGTTACGGGCCTGCGGTCAACCGCATGCTCCGGCTGATCCGGGAGGGCGGCGACTGGCGCGAACTGGCCGCCGGCCTGTTCAAGGGACAGGGCTCCTGGGGCAACGGCGCCGCCATGCGCATCGCCCCCCTGGGCGCCTGGTACGCCGATGATCCGGAGCAGGCGACGCACCAGGCCGAGATCTCCTCGTACACCACCCACCAGCACCGGGAAGCCGTCGTGGGCTGCATGGCGGTCGCGGCCGCCGCCGCCCTCGCGGCCGATCCGGCGGGGCCGCCCAAACCCGAGGAACTGCTCGACGGCGTCATCGCGCTGGTTCCGCGCAGCGCGGTGGGCGCCGGGCTGCGCCGTGCCCGCGACATGCTCGACTACGGCGACGCGGGGACGGTGGCCGCGGTGCTCGGCAGTGGCCGGCGTACGAGTGCGCACGACACCGTGCCGTTCGCGCTCTGGTCCGCCGCCCGCGCCCTCGGCGACTTCGAGCGGGCGTTCTGGACCACCGCGCAGGTGGGCGGGGACGTCGACACGACGTGCGCCATCGTCGGGGGTGTGGTGGCCGTGACGGCGGCCGGGGCACCGCCCGCCGAGTGGCTGGACCGTACGGAGGCGCTGCCCGAGTGGCTGCCCGCCGGACCGGCCGCCCGCTGACGCCGGCGCCCCCGGCGTCGGCGCTCCGGCCGCCGGCGCCCTGGCGCCGGACGGAGGGGCCGGTCCACCGGCCGTCGCCAGTGTCACGGTCCTGCCACAGCTCGGAGGCAGCGCGGGACCAGAACCCTTTCCGGGCTACCCTTTCGGCCACACCGCCGCTTTGATCATGACAAGTGCGCGCTGACCAGACGCCGGGGCCGTACGGCACTGCCGCTTCGAGGCGTGCGGGCCCTCGGCCGGGAGGGGGTCCCGTGCCAGACACGCCGTCCGAAACGCCGTCGTCGCCGTCGCCGTCGCCATCACCGTCGTCGTCGCCCGAGTCGCAGACGTCGTCGTCGGCACCGCTGACGGCCGGGTCGGAGTCGTCGTCGACACCGTCCGGGCCGCAGCCGTCACTCCAGCCGTCACTCCAGCCGTCACTCCAGCCGTCCGCGGAACAGCCGCAGGAGCCGCAGCCGCAGCCGTCGCAGCAAACGCCGGCGCCGCAGCCGCCGCAGTCGTCGGAGCCACAACCGTTGCAGCCGCAGCCGCAGCCGCAGCCGCAGCCGCAGCCGTCCACCGGGCCATCGGAGGACTCGCGGCCCTCGGACGCTCCGCCGGCTTCGGCAGCCCCGGGTGCCTCACCGTCCCCGCCCACGCGGGCCGCTGCCCCCGGCGGCACCGGCGCCCGTGCGGGAAGCGCGCCCACCGGACGGCCGGCCGCCGCCTCGTCGGCGCACCGGCCCACCGCACCGCCGCCGCCCGGGACATGGCTGACGCGCATACGCCCCGGCCGACCCGGTCCGATACCGGTGGCCGTCCTCTGGTCGGCCCTGGCCACCGCGGTCCTCAGCGCGTTCCTGCTCGGCGACGGGCTCGGCGTGAACCTGCTGCTGGTCGCCGTACCGGCGAGCCTCGCGGCCTACTTCGCCGCCACGGCGGCCGGCCGCCGCATCCGGCCCTGGACCGCGGTCTGGGGGCTGGCCGGCCTCGCCCTGCTGGTGGTACCCGCCCTCCGCGACGCGGGCTGGCCCTCCTTCCTCGCCGTGGTCTCCGCTCTGGGCGTCGCGTCCCTCGCCCTGCACGGGAGCCGCAACTGGCGCGGCATCCTCTGCAGCCCCTTCGGCCTGTTCGACTCGATCGTTCCCGGCCTGATCTGGGCCGGGCGCGGAGTGCGTGAGCGGGCCGGCGGCGCCCAGGGCCGCGTGGGCCCCATGGTGCGGACGATTGGGGTCGCCCTGGGGCTGCTCGTGGTGTTCGGCGCGCTCTTCGCGGGCGCCGACGCCGCCTTCGCCGACCTGATCGGCTCCCTCGCGCCGGACGTGTCGGCGACCGAGGGGCCCTGGCGTTCCCTGCTGTTCGTCCTCGGGCTGCTGGGAGCGCTGGCCGCCGCCCGTACGGCCGCCGCCCCGTTGCGATGGGACCGTCTGACGGCCCGCCCGGGCCGCCCGAGGGCCCGCCTGGAGTGGGCACTGCCGCTCATCGTGCTCAACCTGCTTTTCGCGGTCTTCAACGCCGTCCAGCTCGCCGTGCTCTTCGGCGGGTACGAGAAGGTGCTGAGCAAGACCGGACTCACCTACGCCGAGTACGCGCGCCAGGGTTTCTGGCAGCTCCTCTGGGCCACTCTGCTCACGCTCGCCGTCATCGGCCTGGCCCTGCGCTGGGCACCCCGTGGCGGCGCCCGCGACCGCACGCTGGTCCGGGCCGTCCTGGGCACCCTCTGCCTGCTCACCCTGGTGGTGGTGGCATCCGCCCTGCGCCGGTTGGACCTGTACGTCGACGCGTACGGACTCACCCGCCTGCGGGTCTCGGTGGCCGCCATGGAACTGTGGCTCGGCCTCGTCCTCGTACTGATCATGGCGGCCGGTGTCGTGGGCGCGCGCCGGCTGCATCTGCCGCGCGCCATCGCGGTGAGCGCGGCGGTCGGTGTCCTCGCCTTCGGCCTGGCGTCGCCGGACGGGATCGTCGCCGAGCGGAACGTGCAGCGCTACGAGACCACCGGAAAGATCGACGTCGGCTATCTGGACGGCCTCTCGGCCGACGCCGTACCCGCCCTGGACCGGCTGCCCGAGCCTCTGCGGTCGTGCGCCCTCCGGAACATCGCGCGGGACCTGCCCGGGGACGGCACGCCCTGGTACGCGGTCAGCCTGGCCGAGACCCGTGCGCAGGAGATCCTCGACCGGCGCGCTCCGACCACCGCGGGCTACTCCTGCACACCACCGCGCGACGAGTACCGCGACGAGATCGACGAGATCGACGAGTTCGACCGCTACGACTACTAGCGGCCCACGGAACGCCCGCAGAGGTCCGTTCCCCGTCTCCCTCCGGCGCGGGGGACGGACCAGCGCTGGACCGACCGCAATGGCGCTCATGGCCGGGGAGCCGCACGCGCCTTACGTCGGGCGCGTCCCGCCGCTCCATGACGTCGGGCTCAGCGAGGGCCGTTCCGACCGTCGACGTCAAGCGCGTCAGCGGCCGGGAAACGGCCTGGGCCGGCGTTCCGGCGCGGCTGTTGCGAAGTGGCGTCAGCCGAGCCCTTCGGCGGGCCATCCACCGCTCCTGGGGAAACCGCCCAGCGGGGAGGCGCGGGTGGAGGAGCGGGGTGGCGGCCGGCCGCCACCCGGACCGACGAACCCGCCGTCTCGACGCCGTCAGCTCATCAAGGAGCGGCCGCCGATCGCGTCAGCGTCCGTGAGGGGTTCTACCGGTGGCCTCCAGATACGCGGAACCATCTACTCCAAGGCCGGTTCCGCACTCCGTTCGATGATTCGCAAACGCGATGTCGTGGTGGCTCGTCGGCCGGGTAGTGATCCTTGACGGGGGCATCGAGTCAAGTCCGCCGCTCGCCTCGTCACCGAGGGTGTGTGCCGTGCATTGAGCAGCAGGGGCGTCCGGTGCGGCGTGACCGGCGGCATGGCCGTCGGCGCCGTGCCGGTGGTGACGGCTACCGGTCCAAGGTGTGCGTCAGCGAACGGTGCGGTGTCGGCATGGCGGAGAAGGATGACCATGTGGTGATTCCGTTTACGCGGTCGGCGAGGCTACCCGCCGGGAGGACCGCAATCCGGGTATCGCGGGCGGGGCCGGGCGGCGTAACCTGTCTGGCGCCATGCCGTACGAACCACCCACCCACACCGTCGAGCGCTCGCTCAGAGCGACCACCGGCGCAAAGATCATCGCCGGAGTCGATGAGGTCGGACGCGGAGCGTGGGCCGGGCCCGTCACGGTCTGTGCCGCCGTTACCGGACTGCGCCGGCCACCCGACGGACTGACCGATTCCAAGCTCATCAGCCCCAAGCGCCGAGCCGGACTGGCCGAGGAGCTGGAGCGGTGGGTCACCTCGCACGCCCTCGGGCATGCCTCTCCGGAGGAGATCGACGAGCTCGGGATGACCGCCGCGCTGCGGTTGGCCGCCATCCGCGCTCTGGACGCCCTTCCCGTGCGCCCTGACGCGGTGATCCTGGACGGCAAGCACGACTACCTGGGACGTCCATGGCAGGTCCGTACCGTGATCAAGGGCGACCAGTCCTGTATCGCGGTCGCCGCCGCCTCGGTGATAGCCAAGGTGCGGCGGGACGCGATGATGGCCGAGCTGGAGGCGGAGTCCGCCCAGTGCGCCGTCTTCGGGTTCGGGGACAACGCCGGATACCCGTCGCCCGTGCACAAGGCGGCGCTCCGGGAGTGGGGCCCCACGCCGCACCACAGGCTGAGTTGGTCCTACCTCGACGCTCTGCCCCAGTGGCGGCACCTCAAGAAGGTCCGTGTCTCCGCGGAGGCGGCCGCGCTGGAAAGCGGGGGTCAACTCGGCTTCGATTTCTGAACAGCCGGTACCGCCCCGCCGTACAGCGGGCCACGAGCGAACGTCGCGTGCGTGCGTCTTCTGCACACATCGCATGTATGCGCCACCCGCCGGTGCCACTCGCACCGGCGTTTGATAGACATCCAGTTATGCCTCTCATCCCCGAGGAGCCTCAGATTCACGAGAGTGCCCAGGGTCCCCGCGCCACTCCGGCCGCCGGCCGCCCCGCGCCGACCCCCCGACCCGTACCCGGTCCGCGTTCCGCGACCTCGCCGCGTCCCGGCCGCCCGGGCCCCGGCCCGGCGCGGCCCACGCCTCCGGCGTCGCCGCGCCAGCACGCCGGTGCGGCGCAGCCCCCGACACCCCGGCCGGAGAAGCGTTCCGCGTCACGGGCCCCGTCGTCGGCCCAGCCGCAGATCCAGCTGGTCCCCGCTCCCGCGGACGGCGCGCTCGACGCCGCCGAAGAAGCGGTCGACCTGCTGCTCGAGACCGGCCGTGCGCCGGGCGACATCCTGGTCCTGACCACCGGTGACCAGCACCCGTGGGCCACCCACGAGCTGTCCTTCGGTGACGCGGCCTACTGGGCCCAGCACGACGCCCGCGACGACGTGTTCTTCGCGGACGCGGCCGCCGTGGACCGCGCGTCGACGCGGCCGGTGGTGGTCGTCGCGGTCAACGGCGGAGACGACGACGAGGCCGCCCGCGCCCTGCCGGCGGCCATGGCCCGGGCGAGCACCCTGCTGATCGTGTGCGGTGACCCGCAGCGGATCAACGCGGTGCTCGGCGCCGGAGTCTGAGCCGTACGCGCAGACGGTACACGCGGTGAGTGCGCCGTCGGACCCGTGCTCGTGGGCCCGTGCTGGTGGGCCCGTGCTCCCGGACCCGTGCTCGTGGGCCCGTGCTCGTGGGGCCCGCAGGCCCGCGGGCCGCTGACCGGCGAGCACGGCCGGCGGTGCGGCCCGTGCGTGCGGCCGCCCGTGCGTGCGGGTCCCGCATCCCTGCCGCCCGGCCCACCGGGCCGTACGCCCCCATGAGCCCGGGCGGCGTGGCCGGCCCACCGGGAGGCAGGGCACGCGGGGCGCGGTGACCGGCGGACGTGGCTGCTCACCGGATCGGCCGGCCATTCCCGGGCGTTGGTCCGGCGGTTGACGGACCGTCCGGCCGCCGGTCACCGCGCCCCGCCGCGGGCGGGGACCCGACGACCGGTCATCGCCCGGTCATCGCCCGGTCGTCGGGACGGGCGGCTCGCCGGGCGGTCGGCCCGGCGGGTCAGCGGGCCGCGGTGCGACGCAAAGGCTCCGCCGCGCCGCTCGCGGTGCGCGGAGCCGGGAGTACCTCGTCGGCCGAGGCGTCCGCCAGATCGCCCGGAGGCGATGCCGAGTGCGGGCGCCGGCCGCCGCGCCCCTCGCCCAGCACCTGCCAGCCGCCACGGGTCAGCGTGATGTACGCGCCGCAGCGCAGCCCGTGCAGGGTGCAGGCGTCCCGGAGCCCCCACATCCACGCGCCGTCCTCCTCCGTCCACCGCTCGTCCCCGTCACGGCAGTACAGCAGGACGGCGGTGCGCACCGGCGTGCGGCGCCGCAGGTCGTGCGGGACGACCCTGCGGAGGTGCGCCAGCAGGGCGTTGCGGAACTCCCAGCCGTCCGCGGGCACGGCACGGCGGGCGAAGGAAGCGCTGGCGGTGAGCCGTTCCTCGTGGTCGAGGACGGCGACGACAGCGGTGGCGGGCGTCGGGCGGTGGCGGGTGTGAAGCCCGCTGACGACCTCGCGCGGATTGCGCAGCAGCGGGATCCCGGCCGCTGCCCACTCGGCGGGCTCGAGTATTCGGGCGAGGCGGCTGGCGGAGTCGGCGGGCGTGCTGATCGAGGTGGCTGCGGACGGAGCGAATCCGAAGGTCACGGTCCTCCCTTCGCATACGCGCCCACAGAGCGGGCAGGGTCGAGTGAGGGACGCACCGGCACGGCCCTTCCGGACCGCGAACGTGCCGTGCGGGGAGCGGATTCCAATTCTTGCTGGCGGAACGGGCAAGCGGCAACGAGCAATTGACGCTGCCGCCTGGAATGGGCTGGTATGACACTCATATCCTTCCCAGTCGACCGAGGATGACGCGTCCCCTCACCCTTGAACGGCGAGGACCAGCGGAAACACCCCCTCCGCCCCAGCCCGCCGCAGCAGCCGCGCGGCGACCGCCAGCGTCCAGCCACTGTCCGACAGATCGTCCACCAGCAGCACGGGGCCACCGACCGAGGACAACTCCTGGGCCAGCGCGGGCGGAACGGTCAGTACCCGGTGCAGACCGAGTACCCGCTGCGCGCTGTTGGTCCGGGAGATCCGGGCGTCCACGGCCTCGGGCGCGTACTCGACGGAGCCGAGCAGCGGCATTCTGCCCACCTCCGCGATCCGGCGTCCCAGCGAGCCCACCAGTCGCGGCCTGCTGTGCGAGGCGACCGTGACGACCCCCACGGGCCGAGGCGGCGCGTCCGGAGCACCGGACGCCCAGCCACCGGGGCCCTTGGCCCAGTCGGCCAGGACCCGCACCACGGCCTCCGTCACGTCGTCCGGCACGGGGCCGTCGGCGGCACCCGGCGCCAGCATCGGCCGCAGCCGGTTGCCCCAGCCGATGTCCGAGAGCCGTCCGAGCGCCCGCCCCGGAAGGGACTGCTCACCGGCGGGGATACGGCCCTTGAGGTCGACCCCGGCCGCCGGCAGCCCGGTCGGCCACATCTTGCGCGGCTCCACCTCCACACCGGGCCGGCCCAGCTCACCGCGTGCGGCGTCCAGCGCGGCGGCCGACACCTTCGTGTCGAAGCGGGGTCCCGAACAGTTGTCGCAGCGCCCGCACGGCGCCGCCTCCTCGTCGTCCAGCTGCCGCCGCAGGAACTCCATACGGCACGTGGTCGCCGACGCGTAGTCACGCATCGCCTGCTGCTCCGCCTCCCGCTGACGCGCCACCCACGCGTACCGTTCGGAGTCGTACGACCAGGGCTGCCCCGTGCCGGTCCAGCCACCCTTCACCCGGCGCACCGCACCGTCGACGTCGAGGACCTTCAGCATCGTCTCCAGGCGGGTGCGGCGCAGCTCGACCAACGGTTCCAGGGCGGGCAGGGACAGCGGCCGGTCGGAGTGCGCCAGCACATCGAGGGTCCGGCGCACCTGCTCCTCCGGCGGGAAGGCCACCGAGGCGAAGTACTGCCAGATCGCCTCGTCCTCCTTGCCCGGCAGCAGCAGCACCTCCGCGTGCTCCACGCCACGTCCCGCGCGGCCCACCTGCTGGTAGTAGGCGATGGGGGAGGAGGGGGAACCCAGATGCACGACGAAGCCCAGGTCCGGCTTGTCGAAGCCCATGCCGAGCGCCGAGGTCGCCACCAGTGCCTTGACCCGGTTGGCCAGCAGATCCTCCTCGGCCTGCTGACGGTCCGCGTTCTCCGTGCGGCCGGTGTACGAGGCCACCGTGTGGCCGCACTGGCGCAGATGGGTGGTCACCTCCTCGGCGGCGGCGACCGTGAGCGTGTAGATGATCCCGGAGCCGGGAAGCTCGCCGATGTGGTCGGCCAGCCAGGCCAGGCGGTGCGCCGCGTCCGGCAGCCGCAGCACCCCCAGGCTGAGGCTCTCCCGGTCCAGCGGGCCGCGCAGCACCAGCGCGTCCGTACCGGCGCCGGTGCCGAGCTGCTCGGCGACGTCCGCCGTCACGCGCGCGTTGGCCGTGGCGGTGGTGGCCAGGACGGGGACTCCGGGCGGCAGCTCGGCGAGCATGGTGCGCAGCCGCCGGTAGTCGGGCCGGAAGTCGTGGCCCCAGTCGGAGATGCAGTGCGCCTCGTCGACCACCAGCAGGCCGGTGGCCGCGGCGAGCCGCGGCAGTACCTGATCGCGGAAGTCCGGGTTGTTGAGCCGTTCGGGACTGACGAGCAGCACGTCCACCGTGCCCTCGGTGACCTCCTGCTGGACGGTCTCCCACTCCTCGGTGTTCGAGGAATTGATCGTCCGCGCGCGGATACCGGCCCGCGCCGCCGCCTCCACCTGGTTGCGCATCAGCGCGAGCAGCGGCGAGACGATCACGGTCGGACCGCTGCCCCGCTCCCGCAGCAGCGAGGTCGCGACGAAGTACACGGCCGACTTGCCCCAGCCGGTGCGCTGCACGACCAGCGCTCGGCGCTTGTCGGCGACCAGCGCCTCGATCGCCCGCCACTGGTCCTCCCGCAGCCGGGCCGTGCCGCTGCCGTCCCCGACGAGACGGGCGAGCACGGCATCGGCGGCTGCGCGAAGAGTGCTGGATCCTGCGTTGCTCGTGTGCTCCATGCCTCCATGCAACAGCACGGGTCCGACAACCGGCGAACCAGCGGCCGAGCAGCGGTTCACCGGCGCCGCGCCGCGCGCGTATACCAGTCGGCGGCGCCGCCCGCGAGCGGGCCATCCGGCCTGTGGACAACACCGTTCGGCGCTGGTCGTGGGTTATCCACAGGGGTCGACGGCAGGCGGCGTTCGCGGGACCGTCGTGGCCATGAACAAGCACCACGACACCACCGGGCCCACCGACGACCAGCAGCAGATCACCCTGCGCGGCCCCGCCGAACTGGCGGACGCGCTGCCGTACATGATGGGTTATCACCCGACCGACTCGATCGTGATGGTCGCGCTCCACGGCGACCGGGGCCGCTTCGGCGGCCGGCTGAGGCTCGGCATCCCCCGCTCGCCACGGGAGTGGCCGCCCGTCGCCGAGCAGCTCGCCGAATGTCTCGTCGAGGGCTGCGAGCGGCGCGGCTCCCGGCCCGACGGCATCGTCGTCTTCCTGTGCCAGGACCCCGCCGAGGGCGAGACCGGCCGCCGGGTCATGGAGCGTCTGCGTCCGCTCGCCCAGCGGCTGCGCACGGCCTGCGGCACTCTCGACGTGCCGGTGTACGAGGCGCTCTGCATCTCCGACGGCCGTTTCTGGTCCTACTGCTGCCCCGACACCCGTTGCTGCCCGTCCGAGGGCAACCCCCTGGCCCTGCCCGGTACGTCGGTGATGGCGGCGGCAGCCGCGTACGCGGGCATTCAGGTGCGCGGATCCCTGCGCGAGATGGAGGAGCGCCTGCGGCCGTGGCCGTACGAGGCGGCCGGGGCGGCCGAGCAGCTGCACGCGCTCGACCGCACCGGCGCCGCCCTGGTGCCCAGGATCCTCGACGCCGAGGGGCGCGCGACGGTACGCACGGAGACTGTGCGGCTGGCGGAGCAGCTCGTGCGGCGCCTCGCGGACGGTCCGCGGATCATGGACACGGCGGCGGCCGACACTGAGGACGACGCACTGATCAGCCATGACGAGGCAGCCGCGGTCATCCTGGGACTACAGGACCGGGAGACCCGGGACCGGGCGGCGGAGTGGATGGAGGGGGCCGAGGCCGCACCCGCCCTGCGACTCTGGCGCGCACTGGCCCGCCGCTGCGTGGGGGCCTACGTCGAGCACTCCGCCGCACCGCTGACGCTCGCCGGCTGGGTCTCCTGGTCGACCGGTGACGAGCCCGGCGCCCGGGTGGCACTGGGACTCGCCCTGGAAGCCGACCCGGAGTACGTCTTCGCCAGGCTTCTGCACCAGGCGTGCAACGAGGGCCTCGACCCCGAGTCGCTCCGCCGGTGTCTCCGCGACGAACGCGACGCGCGGGCCGCCGCCGAGGCGCGGGCCGCCTCCGGCGCGCGGGCGCGGTTGCGGGGACGGAGTGTGTCCGGCGCGCGGCCGGGGTCCGGCGTGCGTCCGCCGGCCGCGCGGAGGAAGCGCCGGACGGCCCGGTCGGCAACCGGGGGAGCGGCGACCGCCCCGCGCGGCACCGTGGGGCCGGACGGAGCCGCGGCCCACGCCCGGACCCGCGCGGTCCGTCGCGGCGGAGGGCGTGGGAGCAGGAGCGGACGATGACGGCCGTGACCATGACGCCGGTGGCGCCGTTCCCTTCTGTGGCGGAGTCGCCCGACCCGTGCCGTCGTACCTCCAGCGGCTGTCCGGAGCGCACAGAAGGCTCAGCACACCACCCATGGACCTCACCGTCCCCTCCCGGCCCCCCGTCCCGCCCCTCCGGCAACCGTCGGCCGCCGGACCGGCATCTCCGGCCCCGGGGGGCCCGTGGGAACTGCCGTCCGTGCACGACACCCTCGTCTGCGTCGCCCTGCCCTCCTTCGCCGTCTCCGCTCGTCACGGCCAGCTCGGCGGCCAGGGACTCGAAGGCGTCTACCACTCGGGCCGCCGGGTCCTCTCACGCTGCCACCTGCGCGTGGCCGGGCGGGACCCGGTCACCGTGCAGGGCCGGCTCCTCTCCGCCGGTCGCGCCCGGTTCGTCGCGGTGGTGCGCACACCGGCCGATCCCGGCCCCGATCCGGGTGTCACCGTCGAACGGCTCCGGGACGCGGACGGGACGGAACGGATCACCTTCCGCAGCTCGCTGGGGCGCACCCTCCGGCTGCCCGTCGAGATCTCCCTGGGCAGCGACCTCGCGGACCTGGGCGCCGTCGCGTCCGGCAGGACCACCCCCGAGCTGCGTGCCACGGTCCACGACTCGGGCCTGCGCTGGTCGGCACCCGACGGTGGCCACGCGACCGTCACCGCCGACCCGACGCCCAAGGACACCCTGGCCTCGGCCGGGCTCCTGCGCTGGGAGCTGGAGCTACGCCCCGGCGCATCCCGCACCATCGCCATCGACGTACGGGTCCGCCCGCCCCGCCCGACACGACCCGTGGGCCGGACGCGCGGGCATACCCTCACCGAGGCCCGCGCCGAGGGTGACGATCCGCGGGTCGAGAAGCTCCTCCGGGCGGGCCTGGACGACTTGCGGGCCCTGCTGGTACGCGATCCGGCACACCCGGACGGCCTCCATCCGGCGGCGGGCGTGCCATGGCGCTGCGGCCCGGCCCCCGCGGAAGCGCTGTGGGCCGCCCGCATGGCCCTCCCGCTCGGCACCCGCCTCGCCGCGGGGACGCTGCGCACCCTCGCCCGCACCCAGCTCCCAGGACCCGGCCCGGGCGCCGGCCGCATCCCCGGCCCCCTGCGCGACACCGGCCCCCACATGCCGCCCAGCTGCACCGGTGCCGAGGCGACCCTCGCCTTCCCCGTCGTGCTGGCCGAGGCAAGGCGGTGGGGCCTGCCCGAGCAGGACCTCGCGGAGCTGCTCCCGGCCGCCGAGCGGTGCCTCCACTGGCTGCGCGCCACCGCGGGAGAGAACGGCCTGTTGCGTGAGCCCGGTCCCGCCGGACTCCAGCGCGCCGAGACCCAGGCCCACGCCCACCGGGCCGCCGTCCTCGGTGCCGACCTCCTGGAGGCGTGCGGGCGCCCCGGCGCGGACGACTGGCGCGACTGGGCGCGCGCCCTGCGCGAGGTCTTCCAGGACCAGTTCTGGCTCGACGACCATGCCGGAGGCCGTCCCGCCGCCGCTCGCACCCCCGCGGGCCGTCCACTGCCGTACCTGTGCGGTGGTGCGGCGCACCTTCTCGACACCGGGCTGCTCGGCGAAGGCCGGTTCGCCGACGGCCTGCTCGACAAGGTGCAGACCGAGCAGCTGGCCCGCCTGCTCGGAAGCCCCGCCATGGACACCGGCTGGGGTCTGCGCAGCCTTGGTGCCAAGGAACCGGCACACAACCCCTTCGGACACCGCTCCGGGGCCGTCAGGGTCCATGAGACGGCCGTCGCGGTCGCCGGCCTGGCCGCCGCGGGCTACGAGAAGGAGGCGACGTCCCTCTTACGCGGCCTGCTCGATGCCGCCGAGGCGTTCGCGTACCGGCTGCCCGAGATGTTCGCGGGCGACCAGCGGACGACCGACAGCGAGCCCGTACCGCACCCCGCCGCCTGCCGCCCCGCCGCCGTGGCCTCGGCCGCCGGCGTCCACCTGCTCACCACGGTGGCGGGCGTCCGCCCCGACGTACCGGCGCACACGGTGGCACTCCGCCCGATGCGCGGCGCACCGGTGGGAGCCATCCGCCTGGCCGGACTGTGCGTCGCGGGCGCCCCCTTCGCCGTACGGGTCAACAGGCTGGGTCTGACCATGGTCGAGGAGGCCGCCGCCGGCCTCCAGCTGGGGGTGTGACCCCGGTGCCCGCCCCGTCGAGGCAGCCGGCACCGGCCCTGCCGGCGCGGAGGAAGACGTGACCGCGGAGGGCTCCCGGGGAGCTGTTTATCGTCAGGAAGACGACTATGATCGTCGCATGTCGCCCTACGACCCCTCGGCCTATCCGCCTTTCGCCGTGACCGTCGACCTGGTGGTGCTCACGGTTCGCCGCCACGCGCTGTGCGCACTGGCCGTACGCCGTGGGGAGCCTCCCTTCCAGGGGCGCTGGGCACTGCCGGGCGGATTCGTGCGGCCCGACGAGGACCTGGGAGCGGCCGCGGCGCGTGAACTCGTCGAGGAGACGGGCCTGTGCGCCCATGACCCGGGCACGCCGCTCCCCGAAGCCGGCAACGGCGCCCATCTGGAACAGCTCGCCACCTACGGAGCGCCCGAGCGGGACCCCCGCATGAGGGTCGTCAGCGTCGCCCACCTCGTGCTCGCCCCCGACCTGCCCGCGCCCCGCGCGGGCGGCGACGCCAACAGTGCCCGCTGGGCACCGGTCGACGAGCTGCTCGACCAGGAGGGCGGGTTCGGCCGCGAGGAGGAGCAGCCCGTGCCGCTCGCCTTCGACCACGCGCGGATCCTGGCCGACGGGGTCGAACGCGCCCGCTCCAAGATCGAGTACTCGTCGCTGGCCACGGCCTTCTGCCCGCCCGAGTTCACGGTCGGCGAGCTGCGCCGGGTCTACGAGGCGGTGTGGGGCGTCGCCCTCGACCCGCGCAACTTCCACCGCAAAGTGACGGGCACGCCCGGCTTCCTGGTCCCCTCCGGCGGCACCACGACGCGTCAGGGAGGCAGGCCGGCCCAGCTCTTCCGCGCGGGAGGCGCGACCCTGCTCAACCCCCCGATGCTGCGCCCCGAGGTCTGACACCCGGCCGTCAACCCTCAACCCTGCGCCAAAAGTCCGAAATGTCGCGTTATCTTGCTGCGGTACCCGCCCTGCCGCCGAGCGGTTTCCTCTACCGCGGGAGAAGCGATGCTCCAGGCAATCGGACTGACCAGCACCCCCCGCCGAGACCGTCCGCCCGCCGTGGACGATCTGACCTTCGAGGCCCGGCCCGGCAGCGTCACCGCACTGCTCGGCGCCACCGGCTCGGGCAAGACCACCGCCCTGCGCATGATGCTCGAACTCGAACCCGGCCGCGGGGTCACCTACTTCCGCGGCCGCCCCCTCCACCGCATCGCCCATCCCGCCCGCGAGGTCGGCGTGCTCCTCGGCGACGTGCCCGGCCACCCCGGGCGGACCTGCCGCGGCCAGCTGCGCATGCTGTGCGCCGCCGCCGGTGTCCCCGCCTCCCGCGCCGACGCCATGCTCGACATCGTCGGCCTCGCCGGTCTGCGCGATCAGCGGCTCGGCACCCTCTCCCTCGGGATGGAGCGCCGACTCGGCCTCGCCGCCTCCCTGTTGGGCGACCCGCACACCCTGTTGCTCGACGCACCGGCCGCCGGCCTCTCGCCCCGCGAGAACAGCTGGCTGTTCAGCCTGCTGCGGGCCCACGCCGCCCACGGCGGGACCGTGCTCTACACCACCGACGACGCCAAGGAGGCCGCCCGCACGGCCGACCACGTCGTCACCATCAGCGGCGGAAGGTTGGTGGCCGACCAGGACGCGACGGCCTTCGCCCGTACCAGACTGCGGCCCCGCGTCGCCGTCCGTACACCCCACGCCGCCCGTCTCGCCGCCCTCGTCAGCCGGGAGGCGCGCGCCGCGCAGCGCTCAGTCGAAGTGGTCACGGAGGAGGGCAACCGGCTGTGCGTCTACGGCAGTGACTGTGCCGAGATCGGGGAGACCGCCTTCCGCCACGGCGTGCTCCTCCACCAACTCGCCGACGAGGTCGGCGACACGGCTCCGGAACCCGTGCACACCACCGCCCCGGCCCCCGGCCCCTCGGAGGCGTCCGCGCCGGCCCCCGTACCCCTGCCGGAGTCCAGTCCCCCGACCGAAGCCCCGCACCCACCGCCCCATCCGCGTCCGCATGCAGATCCGCATCCACATCCGCACGGGAGCCCACTCCCGCCGCCGCTCGTGGTGAGGCCGGTCCGCAGCCCCCTCCGCCCGCTCCGGTACGAGCTGTGCCGCCTGCTCGGTGTGCCCACCCCCCACGTGACCGCCGCCGCCGTCCTCGTCACGTCCGTCGTCCTCGCCGCGTTCCTCGCCCGCTCGAGCGGCACCCCCCTGCCCGCCGTACTGGCCGCCTGGCCCGGCCTCCTTCCGCTGCCGCCCGCCGCCCTGGGGGCCGGTCTGCTGGGCGCGCTGTCCTTCGGCGACGAGTACCGCCACCCGGTTCTCTCCTCCGGCGCGGGCACCGTCCCGCGTCGCCTGGGCCTGCTCCTCGCCAAGCTCGCCGTCACCGCCGTCACCGCCCTGCTGCTCGCCCTCCTCGTCGCGGTCGTCGACCTGGCGGCACTCCGCCTCATCTACGGCGGCGACGCGATCCCCGTACCCGGGAACTGGCCGGCGCTCTGCGCCGGTTGGGCCGCCCTGTCGGTGGGGTGCGCCTGGGCCGGACTCCTTGCGGCCGGGGTCTTCCGGGCGACCATGGCGGGAGTCGCCGCCGTGCTCGCCGTGCCGGTCGTGATCGCGCCTCTGGCGCAGAAGGTGCTGGTGGGGCCCTCCGTTCGTTCGATCGCCGGACTCCCCGCCCGGCTGCGCGAACTGTCCTGGGCCCAGTGGCCCTACGAGGCGGACCGCTGGCTCCTGGCGGCGGCGCGCGTGGTCGCTCAACCGGTGGGGACCGCGCTGGTGTTGGCCGTGACAGCGCTTACGTGCGCTTATCTGTTCACCGGACTGCGCCGTCGGGCGCGCTGGTAGCCCGTTGTGCGCCCGATGGTGACCGAGCGGTGACCACAGCGCTTCAAACGGTCACAACTCACTTGGAAATTGCCCGGTTCCTTCCGATAAGGCGTCAATTGGAGAGCAGGCGCCGATCACCCTTTCGTGTGCTTTTCACCAAAGACCTCAAGGGTCGTGGAAGCGACGCCGACAAAGGATGCGTGAGTACCCTTGCGCACACCATGATGACCGCCGCCCGCCCCGTGGAGACCGGCCTCACGGCCCCGGGCGGACTGGACCGCTACGCCTACCCGGAGGCTCCCGTCGCCGACCGCGTCGGGCTTCCCTCCTGGGACGGCGCCGAGACGGAGCTGGGCCGGGTGGGCCGGCGGGCGGGCGGCAGTCGCGGCCGCGGACTGCACGGCCAACTCGTCCAGCAGCTCGGCCAGATGATCGTCTCCGGCGACCTCGGCGCCGACCGGCCGCTCGTACCCGAGGAGATCGGTCAGCGGTTCGAGGTCTCCCGTACCGTGGTGCGCGAATCGCTCCGCGTCCTCGAGGCCAAGGGCCTGGTCAGCGCCCGCCCGAACGTCGGCACCCGGGTCCGCCCGGTCAGCGACTGGAATCTGCTCGACCCCGACATCATCGAATGGCGGGCGTTCGGCCCCCAGCGTGAGGACCAGCGCCGGGAGCTCGGCGAGCTGCGCTGGACGATCGAGCCGCTGGCGGCGCGTCTCGCGGCCGGGCACGGCCGCGAGGACGTCCAGCAGCGCCTGGGCGACATGGTCGAGATCATGGGCCACGCCTTTGCACAGGGTGACGCGATCACCTTCTCCCGCGCCGACGCGGAATTCCACAACCTGTTGATCCAGCTCGCGAACAACCGGATGCTCGAGCATCTCTCCGGCATCGTCTCGGCGGCCCTCCAGGTGTCCGGCTCTCCGACGATCAGCTGCGACCGCCCCAGCGAGGCCTGCCTCGCCCACCACGCGCGCATCGTCGACGCCCTGGCCGCCGGCGACGGACCGGCCGCCGAGGCCGCCATGCGCCAACTGCTGACGGTCCACCCTGAGGTGGAGCGGGTCGTTCCCGCCCCGCGCGAGCACTGAGCCGCCCCACGGCCCCAGGGCGTTCACCCTCGCGCACGCGGCGTATGACGCCGGGCCCCGGGCACCCTTCCCAGGGGCCCGGCGCGCCCGGAGGCCCCCGGCGGCAGTCGGCGCCGGGCTCGGAAGGCGGGATTCGGTGGCGCGATAGGGGGTGACCTCCCGGTCTGGGGGTATTTGGACGCATACGGGGTGTGACTCGGGCCACGCGAATTGGGCGTAACGCTCCTCGAAGCCCTGCGATGACCTAAGAGGTGACAGCCGAGGAGGGAATACAGCCGCCGTTCACGGCGCTGTGCACCTCCGAGGTTCAGCCCGCGTCGTCGGCACATCCCCAGCCGACGGTCGTCGGCTCCGGCCCGATCATGGGCGGGGCCGGAAGCCGTTTCCATCGTTCCGAGAGGTTGTTCGTGTCGGCCAGCACATCCCGTACGCTCCCGCCGGAGATCGCCGAGTCCGAGTCTGTGATGGCGCTCATCGAGCGGGGAAAGGCTGATGGGCAGATCGCCGGCGACGACGTGCGTCGGGCCTTCGAAGCTGACCAGATTCCGCCAACCCAGTGGAAGAATGTTCTGCGCAGCCTCAATCAGATCCTCGAGGAAGAGGGTGTGACGCTGATGGTCAGTGCAGCGGAGTCGCCGAAGCGCACCCGCAAGAGCGTCGCAGCGAAGAGCCCGGCAAAGCGCACCGCCACCAAGGCCGTCACCGCCAAGACGACCGTGACGAAGTCCGTCGCGGCCGCCGCGGCCCCGGCGGCCGAGAGCGCGGACGCGCCGGCCGACGAGGCGGGTACCCCTGCCAAGAAGGCGGCGGCCAAGAAGACCGCCGCCAAGAAGACGGCGGTGAAGAAGACCGCCGCCAAGAAGACCGCCGCCAAGAAGACCACGGCCAAGAAGGACGCCGACGAGGTCGTCGAGGGCGAGGAGCTGCTCGAGGACGTCGCGCCCGGCAAGGGCGAGGAAGAGGAGGCCGAGGGCGAGAACAAGGGCTTCGTGCTCTCGGACGAGGACGAGGACGACGCGCCCGCGCAGCAGGTCGCCGTCGCCGGTGCCACCGCCGACCCGGTCAAGGACTACCTGAAGCAGATCGGCAAGGTCCCGCTCCTCAACGCCGAGCAGGAGGTCGAGCTCGCCAAGCGCATCGAGGCCGGACTCTTCGCCGAGGACAAGCTGGCGAACTCCGACAAGCTGGCGCCGAAGCTCAAGCGCGAGCTGGAGATCATCGCCGAGGACGGCCGCCGCGCCAAGAACCACCTGCTGGAGGCCAACCTCCGTCTCGTGGTCTCCCTGGCCAAGCGCTACACCGGTCGCGGCATGCTCTTCCTGGACCTGATCCAGGAGGGCAACCTGGGTCTGATCCGCGCGGTCGAGAAGTTCGACTACACCAAGGGCTACAAGTTCTCCACGTACGCCACCTGGTGGATCCGTCAGGCGATCACTCGCGCCATGGCCGACCAGGCCCGCACCATCCGTATCCCGGTGCACATGGTCGAGGTCATCAACAAGCTCGCGCGCGTCCAGCGTCAGATGCTCCAGGACCTGGGCCGCGAGCCCACCCCGGAGGAGCTGGCCAAGGAGCTCGACATGACCCCTGAGAAGGTCATCGAGGTCCAGAAGTACGGCCGTGAGCCCATCTCGCTGCACACCCCGCTGGGCGAGGACGGCGACAGCGAGTTCGGTGACCTGATCGAGGACTCCGAGGCGGTCGTGCCGGCCGACGCGGTCAGCTTCACGCTGCTGCAGGAGCAGCTCCACTCGGTGCTCGACACGCTGTCCGAGCGTGAGGCCGGCGTCGTGTCCATGCGCTTCGGCCTGACCGACGGCCAGCCGAAGACGCTGGACGAGATCGGCAAGGTCTATGGCGTGACCCGTGAGCGGATCCGCCAGATCGAGTCCAAGACCATGTCCAAGCTGCGTCACCCGTCCCGCTCGCAGGTGCTGCGCGACTACCTCGACTGAGGTCGCACGGTCGTACGGTCGTACAAGGCGGAGGGCCCGGATCCCGCAAGGGAGCCGGGCCCTCCGGCATGGGCGGCGTGGACACGCCGTTGGGGTGCGGGCCGCGGCGCACTGGTCGACTCTGGGTGAAGCTGGTTCACCGGAGAGTCAGGAGACCGCATGCGTCGTCCCATCAGCCGGAAGCGGACCGCGGCCGTGGCCGCCCTCGTGGCCACGGCCGTCCTGCCGCTCAGTACGCCCGCGCCCGCTGCCGCCGACAGCGTCGTCGTCGGAGGAGAACCGGTGCGCGCCTCCGACAGTCCCTGGGCCGTGGCCCTCTCCAGCCGTGACCGGTTCGGGGGTACGCGGGCGGGGCAGTTCTGCGGCGGTGTGGTCGTCGCGCCCACGAAAGTGGTGACCGCCGCGCACTGTCTGGGGCCGACGGTGCTCGGTACGGACGCCAGGGAGCTGAGCGACCTCAAAGTCATCGCGGGCCGCACGGAGCTGCGGGACGCGGGCGGGCGGGAGATTCCGGTGACCGGCGCGTGGATCAGTCCCCAGTACGACGCGGACACCCAGTCCGGCGACCTGGCCGTGCTCACGCTGGCGAGCGCGCTGCCCCGCTCGTACGTCATCCAGCCGGCCCGCCGGGGCGACCCGGCCTATCGGCCCGGGACGAGCGCCGCGGTGTACGGCTGGGGCGACACGACGGGCGGCGGCTCGTACGCGTACACGCTGCGCGCGGCGAGCGTGAGTGTGCTGCCCGACGAGGTCTGCGCACGCGCGTATCCGGCGGAGGCGGGCGGCGGTGGGTA
Source organism: Streptomyces gobitricini (assembly GCF_039532985.1). Lineage (NCBI taxonomy): Bacteria > Bacillati > Actinomycetota > Actinomycetes > Kitasatosporales > Streptomycetaceae > Streptomyces > Streptomyces gobitricini. The sequence continues at coordinate 145,788 of NZ_BAAASR010000010.1, forward strand.
CCTGCCGGCCACCATGCTCTGCGCGGGGGATCCCGAGGGCGGCCGGGACGCCTGTCAGGGGGACAGTGGCGGGCCGCTGGTCGCGCGTGGGCGGCTCATCGGACTGGTGTCCTGGGGGAGTGGCTGCGGGGAGCCGGGCAGCCCGGGGGTCTACACGAGGATCTCAGCCGTCCTGCCGCCCCTCTGAGAGCGGAACACCGGGCGTGGGCGGACCCGTCCGGCCGGCCGGCCGCAGGCCGGGCGAGGGGGCAAGCAGTATCCCGGCCGCCCCCCGGCGGGCGACGGTCCGGTGACTGCCCCGGGCCTCGCATGAGGAAGCGGGCGGCCGTGACAGAGTGCGCGCGGCCGTGACAGCGCGAGGGCACCCGGCAACGGTATGAGAACGGGCGACCATCCCCTGGTGGGGATGGTCGCCCGTCGGCCGGTCGGGACCGGCCCCTGGCTCGTCGTGGATGCGAGTGTCAGCGATCCTCATCGACCGCGGTCGGCACGGTGGTGAGCCGGTCCGTCTCATCCTGTATCTCAGCGGCGATCTTCTTGAGTTCCGGCTCGAACTTGCGCCCGTGGTGGGCGCAGAAGAGCAGTTCGCCACCGCTGGTCAGCACGACGCGCAGATATGCCTGGGCGCCGCAGCGGTCGCAGCGGTCGGCGGCCGTCAGCGGGCTCGCGGGGGTCAGAACAGTAGTCACGTCGCCTCTTCTCTAGCTCGACGAGCTGTCGTACCAGGGTCAACATCCAACCAGGCCGAAAACGTTCCCGCTCGTGGCTTTTCCTTGAAAGTTTCTCCAAGGAGGCTGTCTGCTACCGGTTGGCGGCGAATGAGCCGTATTGCTGTGCTCTACGGGTTTCGCGTTGCTTGTCTCGTTCAGTCTCGTTCAGCCCTCCCGGCGGATGCCGGTTGTTCATGAGGACGTGCCCGGAGCCTAAATGGTTCATGCCTGGAAGGGAACGTGATGTCCACGTCACTCCATCGAGGGATCGAACATCCTTGCGACTCTGGACTAGCATGAGTTTTCACGTGGGTGGCGTTACAACGGCTCTACCAGGCCTCTGTACCCTCTGACCGGTGACAGACGCCGGGCCTTTACCCCCACAGGCCACCATCCAAATTCAGCGAGGAGCGAACCGCGTGACCGCCGATACGTCCGTGCCGTCCAGTGCGCTGCTGACCGCAGACCGTGACGGTTCCAACTACACCGCGCGGCACCTGCTCGTCCTTGAAGGGCTCGAGGCGGTTCGCAAGCGGCCTGGTATGTACATCGGGTCCACCGACAGCCGTGGCCTGATGCACTGCCTCTGGGAGATCATCGACAACTCCGTCGACGAGGCTCTCGGCGGCTACTGCGACCACATCGAGGTGATCCTCCACGCCGACAGCTCCGTGGAGGTCCGGGACAACGGCCGTGGCATCCCCGTCGACGTCGAGCCCAAGACCGGCCTCTCGGGCGTCGAGGTCGTCATGACCAAGCTGCACGCCGGCGGCAAGTTCGGCGGCGGTTCGTACGCCGCGTCCGGCGGTCTGCACGGCGTGGGCGCCTCCGTGGTGAACGCGCTGTCGTCCCGGCTCGACGTCGAGGTCGACCGCAGCAGCTCCACGCACGCCATCAGCTTCCGCCGCGGCGTGCCGGGGATCTTCACCGAGTCCGGCCCGGACGCCCCGTTCGACCCCGGCAACGGGCTGCGCAAGACCAAGCGTGTCCCCAAGGCCCGCACCGGCACCCGTGTCCGGTACTGGGCGGACCGCCAGATCTTCCTCAAGGACGCCAAGCTCTCCCTGGAGCACCTCCATCAGCGCGCCCGCCAGACCGCCTTCCTGGTCCCCGGGCTCACCATCGTCGTACGGGACGAGCGCGACCTCGAGGGCGAGGGCAAGAGCGAGGAGACGTTCCGCTTCGACGGCGGCATCAGCGAGTTCTGCGAGTACCTGGCGCAGGACAAGGCCGTGTGCGACGTGCTGCGGCTGACCGGCCAGGGCACCTTCAAGGAGACCGTGCCCGTCCTCGACGAGCGCGGGCACATGACCCCCACCGAGGTCACCCGCGAGCTCGGCGTCGACGTCGCGCTGCGCTGGGGGACGGGGTACGACTCGACGATCAAGTCGTTCGTGAACATCATCGCCACCCCCAAGGGCGGCACCCATGTCAGCGGCTTCGAGCGAGCGATCACCAAGACGGTGAACGAGGTGCTGCGCTCCGCGAAGCTGCTGCGCGTCGCCGAGGACGACATCGTCAAGGACGACGCCCTGGAGGGCCTCACCGCCGTGGTGACGGTGCGGCTCGCCGAGCCGCAGTTCGAGGGCCAGACCAAGGAGGTCCTCGGTACGTCGGCGGCGAACCGGATCGTCGCCAACGTGGTCGCCAAGGAGCTGAAGGCCTTCCTGACCTCCACCAAGCGCGACGCCAAGGCCCAGGCCCGCGCGGTGCTGGAGAAGGCCGTCGCCGCCGCTCGTACGCGGATCGCGGCCCGTCAGCACAAGGAGGCGCAGCGTCGCAAGACGGCCCTGGAGTCCTCCTCGCTGCCCGCCAAGCTGGCCGACTGCCGCAGCGACGACGTGGAGCGCAGCGAGCTCTTCATCGTCGAGGGCGACTCCGCCCTCGGCACGGCCAAGCTCGCCCGGAACAGCGAGTTCCAGGCCCTGCTGCCGATCCGCGGCAAGATCCTCAACGTCCAGAAGTCGTCCGTGTCGGACATGCTGAAGAACGCCGAGTGCGGCGCGATCATCCAGGTCATAGGAGCCGGTTCCGGCCGGACCTTCGACATCGACGCCGCCCGGTACGGCAAGATCGTCCTGCTTGTGGACGCCGACGTCGACGGCGCGCACATCCGCTGCCTGCTGCTGACGCTCTTCCAGCGCTATATGAGGCCGATGGTGGAGGCGGGCCGGGTTTTCGCCGCCGTACCGCCCCTGCACCGCATCGAGCTCATCCAGCCCAAGAAGGGCCAGGACAAGTACGTGTACACGTACTCGGACAACGAGCTGCGGCAGACGCTGCTGGAGTTCCAGCGCAAGGGTGTCCGGTACAAGGACTCCATCCAGCGCTACAAGGGCCTGGGCGAGATGGACGCCGACCAGCTCGCGGAGACCACGATGGACCCCAGGCACCGGACCCTGCGCCGGATCAACATCGGTGACCTGGAAGGCGCGGAGCAGGTCTTCGACCTGCTGATGGGCAACGACGTGGCACCGCGCAAGGAGTTCATCACCAGCTCCGCCGCGACTCTGGACCGCTCCCGCATCGACGCCTGATCCGCCTCCCCGATGCCCCGGCTCCCCATAGCGGACGGAGTCGGGGCATCGGGCGTCCACGTCACCTGATGGAGTGAAGTGGGTGGAGAGAAGAGTCCGGGATCCACCCGGTCTGCCCATCCTTGTGCACGCGGCCGAAACGGTTCGCCGACAAGGAGAGTTGACCGGTGGAGAACAGGGAAGGACTCGATGCCGCGACCGTGCGGATCGATGACCCGTGGTACGACGCACTGGCCTCCGGCTGGGGCGAGGGCGGCGGCGAAGGGGCGCCGGCGGCGACCGGCCCCGCCCGGCCACCGCGGGAGCAGCGCGCCGCGGCCGACATCTACCTGGAGGTGCAGCGCAGCGCCGCCTTCCAGGAGGTTCGCGCCCGCTACCGGGGCTTCGTCGTGCCGGCCGCCCTGGCCTTTCTCGCCTGGTACCTGGCCTATGTGGTGGCGGCGACCACGGCTCCGCAGCTGATGTCCCGTCCCGTGGCCGGGGCGGTGAACGTGGCGATGGTCGCGGGGCTCGGCCAGTTCCTCACCACCTTCGGCCTGACCTGGGCGTACGCACGCCATGCCCGGTTGCACCGCGACCGCGCCGCGCTCGATCTGCGCTGGGACACCCAGGAGCTGACGCGAGGGGCGGCCGAGCGTTGACCGGAGACCACCAGGCCCTCGCGCTCCTGCTGTTCAGCGCGTTCATCGCGGGCACCCTGGCGATCACCACCTGGGTGAGCCGCCACCGGCGCGGATCGACGGAGGAGTTCTACACCGGAGGGCGGTTGTTCTCGCCTATGGAGAACGGCTTCGCGATCGCCGGCGACTACATGTCCGCCGCGTCCTTCCTCGGCATCTCCGGCCTGATCGCGCTTTTCGGCTACGACGGGATGCTCTACTCGGTCGGCTTCCTGGTGGCCTGGCTGGTCGTGCTGTTCCTGGTCGCCGAACTCGTCCGCAACTGCGGGCGCTTCACCCTCGCCGACGTGGTCGCGGCACGGATGCGCGAGCGGCCGGTGCGGATCGCGGCGGGAACGTCCTCGGTGACGGTGTCCGTTCTCTACCTGGTGGCGCAGATGGTGGGGGCCGGCAGCCTGGTCGCGCTGCTCCTGGGCGGTACGAGCGCGGCCGCGCGCTCCTGGACCGTGATCGGCGTGGGCGCACTGATGGTGATCTACGTGTCGTTGGGAGGGATGCGAGCCACCACCTGGATCCAGATCGTCAAGGCCGTACTGCTGATGGCGGGTGCCGTCGTGCTCACCGTGCTCGTCCTGCTGCGCTTCCACGGGGACGCGAACCAGTTGCTCACCGCCGCGGCGGAACGCAGCGGCCACGGCAAGGACTTCCTCTCACCCGGGCTCAAGTACGGCGGGGACTGGATCGCGCGGCTGGACTTCATCAGCCTCGGCCTGGGGCTGGTCCTCGGCACCGCCGGGCTGCCGCACATCCTGTCCCGCTTCTACACCGTGCCCACCGCGCGGGCCGCCCGCCGCTCGGTCGTCTGGGCCATCGGCCTCATCGGCAGCTTCTACCTGATGACCATCGTGCTGGGCTTCGGTGCCGCCGCGATCGTCGGTACCGAGGAGGTCCGGGCGTCGAACGCCGCGGGCAACACGGCCGTGCCGCTGCTCGCCCTCGACCTCGGCGGGGGCGCCGGCACGACCGGGGGAGCGGTGCTGTTCGCTGTGGTCGCGGCGGTGGCCTTCGCGACCATCCTGGCCGTCGTCGCGGGCATCACCCTGGCCTCGTCGGTGTCGGTCGCCCACGACCTCTACGCCTCGCTGAAGCGGCCGCACGGGAAACGGCGGTTCGGAGAGGTGGCCGTGGCGCGGGTGGCGGCCGTCGGCGTCGGCGCGGTCGCGATCGCTCTCGGGCTGCTGGCCCGGGACCTGAACGTGGCCTTCCTGGTCGGGCTCGCCTTCGCGGTCGCCGCCTCCGCGAACCTGCCGGTGCTGCTCTACTCCCTGTTCTGGCGGAACTTCACCACGCGCGGGGCGGTCTGGTCGGTGTACGGGGGACTCGTCCCGGCGGTGCTGCTGGTGCTGTTCTCGCCGGTCGTGTCGGGCAGCCCCGAGGCGCTGTTCCCCGGTGTGGACTTCCACCTGTTCCCGCTGCAGAACCCCGGCGTGGTCTCCATCCCGCTGGGCTTCCTCGCCGGCTGGCTCGGCACGGTCACCTCACCGGAGCCTCCGGACGAGGCGAGGCACGCCGAGACGGAGGTACGGGCGCTGACGGGCGCGGGCGCGGCGTAGAGGGCGGTCCGGGGCGGCCACCTCAGGACGAGGCCGCCCAGGCGTAGCGGTGTTCCGGCCGGCCGGTCTCGCCGTACCTCAGCGACAGACGCACCCGGCCGCCCCGTTCCAGCAGCTTCAGGTACCGCTGCGCCGTCTGCCGGCTCACTCCCGCCCGTTCCGCGATCTCCTGTGCGGACAGCGGGCCGTCGGCGGCGAGCAGTACCTGGCGCACCAGCTCGGCCGTGGTGGGGGAGTGGCCCTTGGGCAGGTCCGGCGCTCCGGAGGCCACCGACAGGGCGCCGAAGATCCGGTCCACCTCCGCCTGCTCGGCCTCGCCCCCGCCGTCGAGTGTCCGGCGCAGCGCCGCGTACGCCTCCAGCTTGGGGCGCAGGCCGGCGAAGTTGAACGGCTTCACCAGGTACTGGAGCGCGCCGTGGCGCTGAGCCGCCTGGACGGTGGCCACGTCCCGGGCCGCCGTCACCATGATCACGTCCGTCTGGTGTCCGCGCCTACGCAGTTCGCGTACGACCGCCAGGCCGTTCCCGTCCGGGAGGTAGTGGTCGAGCAGGATCAGGTCGACCGGCGTCTCCTCGACCCGGGCGAGCGCCTCCGCCACGGTGTGGGCCAGCGCGACGACCTCGAAGCCCGGCACCTTGGCCACGTACGCGGCGTTGATCCGCGCGACCCGTACGTCGTCGTCCACGACCAGCACGCCGATCACCGCGCACCCTCCCGACCGGTCCGCCTGCCCTCAGCGTCGGTCTTCTCGACGCCCGGCGCCCCTTCCTGACGCCCGGTCCGGGACGCCGCGGCCCGCCCGGGAACGTTCGCTGCGGCGGCCGGCCGGGTTCCGTCGGTCGCCACGGGGCCTCCGGGGCATCCGGGCCCGGCGGCCGCTGCCCGCGGTGTCGGCTCCGGTACGCCCCGGAGGCGGCCGGTCACAGTTCCCGTGAGGCGGTCGGCCGCGTCGACCGGCAGGGGGCGCGCGTCGCCGGGGAGAGGGCGCGCGGCGTTCGGGAGCGAGCGGTCCGGGGCTCCCGCGCCCCGTGAAGGCCCCTGCACGCCCGCGTGCCGGCCCGGCGGAGCCCCGGTGAGCCCCCTCGGCCTCCGCGCGTCCGAGCGCCCTGTCGTCGCCGCAGGCGGTACGGCATCGGTCGCCCCCTCACCGCGCCCCCGTTGCCCCGGAGCGGCCCCGACGCGCCTCGGCTCCGCCGCGTCCTCGGCAGCCGCCGCGCGGTCCGTCAGGGCCTCCGGGAGGACGACGGTGAACGCGGCACCGCCGCCGGGGGCCTCGGCGACCCGGGCGCTTCCGCCCTGGCGCTCCGCCAGGCGGCGCACCATGGCCAGGCCCAGCCCCCGGCGTCCCCCGTGAGCGGGGAGTTCCTTGGTGGACCAGCCCTCGGTGAACACCAGCTCCCGCCGCTCGGGCGGAACGCCGGGCCCGCCGTCGGTGACCCGCAGCACGGCCGTACGTCCCTCGGCGCGCAGCTCGACCTCCACCAGCGGCTCCGCCGACCCGGCCGCCGCGTCGACCGCGTTGTCGACGAGGTTGCCCACGACCGTCACCAGCTCACGAGGGTCGACCAGCCGGTCGGGCAGCGACGTGCCCGGGGCCAGGCGCAGCGAGACGCCACGCTCCGCCGCCACGGTGGCCTTGCCCACGAGGAGCGCCGCCAGCAGCGGGTCGTGGACCTTCTCGGTGACCTGCTCGGCCGTCGCCCGGTGCACGCCCACCACTTCGGTGACGAACTCCACCGCCTTTTCGTGCATCTCCAGTTCCAGCAGGCCCAGCAGCGTGTGCATCCGGTTGGCGTGCTCGTGGTCCTGCGCCCGCAGCGCGTCGATCAGCCCGCGTGTGGAGTCCAGCTCGCGCCCGAGCCGCTCCAGCTCGGTCCGGTCGCGCAGCGTCGCCACGGCACCCCCGTCGTCCGTCGGCATCCGGTTGGCGATCAGCACCCGGTGCCCGCGTACGGTCACCAGGTCCTCGCCCGTCACCCGGCCGGTCAGCACGTCCGTCGTGCGGCCCCGGCCGAGAACGTCCTCCAGGGGCCGGCCCGTCACCTCCGGGCCCACGCCCAGCAGCCGCTGTGCCTCGTCGTTCAACAACCGGATCCGCCCGAACCGGTCGAGCGCCACCACACCCTCGCGGATGCCGTGCAGCATCGCCTCGCGCTCGGCGAGCAGCGCCGAGATGTCCGAGAAGGCCAGGTCATGGGTTCGGCGCTGGAGCCGCCGGGAGATCAGGTACGCGGCCAGGGCACCCACGGCGAGGGCCCCGCCCGCGTACGCCAGCAGACCCGGGATCGCGGCCAGCAGCCGCGCGCGGACGCTGTCGTACGCGATGCCGACGGAGACCGCGCCGACGATCTCGCCCGACGCGTCCCGCAGCGCCACCTTTCCGCGGGCCGAGCGGCCGAGCGTACCGTTGTCGATCTCCATCACGTCCCTGCCCGCGAGGGCCTCGCTCGGGTCGGTGGAGACGACCTCGCCGATCTGCGCGGGGTCGGTGTGCGACCACCGCACACCACGCCGGTTCATGATCACCACATACTCGGCGCCGGTGGCCTGCCGGATCCGCTCGGCCTCCGCCTGTACCGGCCCGGTGGCGCTCGGGGCCGTACGCGTCAGCTCCTCGGCGACCTCGCTCGACGCGGTCGTCCCGGCGATCGCCAGGGCGCGCCGCATCGCCTGGTCGTCGAGCTGGGCGCTGAGCGGGGCCAGGAACAGGCCGGTGGCCAGCGCCGTCACACCCACGACGATGGTCAGCTGCATCAGCAGGACCTGCGAGAACACCCGCCGCGGCCAGCCGAACCGCCGGCGGCGCCCCGCCGGGCCGCGCGGCGGCGGCACGGTGGCGGGGGAGGGCGGCGAGGTCGGCGCGGGGCTCATGCAGGAACGGTAAGCGAGGCCCGTCGTAGAGCAAATGCCCGGCGTCACGTGCGAAATGTCCGATACGGCGCCCGCCTTCGGGCGTCACCGACCCCGTCCGGTCCGCCTATCCTGGTGGCCGCCAAGCCGCCGTGCGCGGAGCCGACCGAGAAGGGTGACCCTTGAGCAGCAGCAGCATGCAGCAGATCCCCGTCGTCGTCCTCGCGGGCTTCCTGGGGTCGGGGAAGACGACCCTGCTCAACCATCTGCTGCGCAGTGCCAGAGGGACCCGCGTCGGCGTCATGGTCAACGACTTCGGCTCGATCGAGATCGACGCCATGACCGTCGCCGGACAGGTCGGCTCGACCGTGTCCCTGGGTAACGGCTGCCTGTGCTGTGCCGTCGACGCGAGCGAGCTCGACACCTACCTGGAGGTCCTCACCCGGCCCTCCTCCCGCCTGGACGTCATCGTCATCGAGGCGAGCGGGCTGGCCGAGCCGCAGGAACTCGTGCGGATGATCCTCGCCAGCGACAACGAGCGCGTCGTGTACGGCGGGCTCGTCGAGGTCGTCGACGCCGCCGAATTCGACGCCACCCGCGAACGGCACCCCGAGACCGACCGGCACCTGGCCATCGCCGACCTCGTCGTCGTCAACAAGGCCGACCGCGTCGGCCCGGACGAGCTGCGGCGCGTCCACACGGCGGTCGCGGACCTCGCCGGCCGGGCGGCGGTGATCGACGCCGCGTACGGCAGGGTCGATCCCGAGTTCCTCTTCGACCGCGCCGCGCGGACCGACGGCGGCGGGCCACGCCAGCTGACCTTCGAGGACCTGGACGAGCTCCATGTCGTGGAGGACGCGCACCCGCACGCGGCGTACGACACCGTCTCCTTCACCGCCGACGAGCCGATGCACCCCCGCAGGCTGCTGGACCTCCTCGACTCCCGCCCCGAGGGTCTCTACCGGATCAAGGGATTCGTCGATTTCGGTGCCGCCGATCCCGCCAACCGCTACACCCTGCACGCGGTCGGCCGGTTCCTCCGCTTCTACCCGGAGCCCTGGCAGCGCGGCGAACAGCGCCTGACCCAGCTCGTCCTCATCGGCGCGGGGACCAACGGTGAAGCCCTCCGCGAGGCCCTGCACGGCTGCCGTGTCACCGGCCCGCAGGATGTCCCGGAGGAGCACAGCATGTGGGGCGTCCTGCGCTACGTGCCCGAGCCCGTGCCTGATCCCGAGCCCGTGCCTGATTCCGAGCTCTTGCCCGATTCCGGGCCCGTGCTCGATTCCGGGCCCGCCGGCGCTCCCGCCGAAGCGGTTCCGTAGTCCCGGCGCGGGGCGTCATGCCGGGCAAAGCCGACGGTACGTCGAACGCTCGCCGTACCGTCCGTCCTCCGCACCGGGCCCCTTCCGAGAAGCGTACGGCGGAGCAGCACCCGGGCGCGCCGTGGCCGTGCGCGGGACGCCGCCCACCCACGCCGAACGGCTGCCGCGTGAGGCGGGAAACGCCCTCGTGGAGTGCCCGCGCCCGACGCGAGGCGACGCCGACGCCCGATCGCGGGCGCCGGGCGCGGCCGAGCCGTTCTCCCCGTCGCCGCCGACCGCCGGAAGCGCCCGCCGGAAGCGCCCGGCCCTCGACGGGCGCCCCCGAGCGGACCTGTTACGACGCCGGCCCCGCCAGCACCTCCACCTGCTTCACGAGCGGTGTGCCCGAACCGTCCCGGCGCGGATCCATCTCCGGGAGCTCCACCGGGGAGCCGTTCTTCTGCGCCGCGCGGGCCGGAGCCGCGCCCGCCCAGCCCAGGACCAGCGCGTCCTCGCCCTTCAGGAACCGCTGGCAGCGCACACCGCCTGTGGCGCGGCCCTTGCGCGGGTACTGGTCGAACGGCGTGAGCTTCACCGACGTGGCCGCGGTCGGGTCCAGCGCGCCGGACGAACCGGCGGCGGTGAACACCACGGCGTCCGCCGCCGGGTCGACCGCCGTGAACGAGATCACCTCGGCGCCCGCCGCCAGCTTGATACCGGCCATACCGCCCGCCGGACGGCCCTGCGGACGCACCGCCGACGCCGGGAACCGCAGCAGTTGCGCGTCGGAGGTGATGAAGACCAGATCCTCCTCACCCGTGCGCAGCTCGGCCGCGCCGACGATCCGGTCGCCCTCCTTGAGGCCGATGACCTCCAACTCGTCCTTGTTCGCCGGATAGTCCGGCACCACCCGCTTGACCACGCCCTGGAGCGTGCCGATCGCCAGGCCGGGCGAGGACTCGTCGAGGGTCGTCAGACACATCACCGCCTCGTCCTTCTCCAGCGTCAGGAACTCCGACAGCTGCGCCCCGCCCGACAGGTTCGGCGCGGACGCCGTGTCCGGCAGCTGGGGCAGGTCGATCACCGACAGCCGCAGCAGCCGCCCGGCCGACGTCACCACACCGACCTCGCCGCGCTGCGTCGCGGGCACCGCCGAGACGATCACGTCGTGCTTGGTGCGCCTGCCGCCACTGTCCGGCAGCGGATCACCGCTCGCCGTACGGGCCAGCAGACCCGTCGACGACAGCAGCACCCGGCACGGGTCGTCCGCGACCTCCAGGGACGCCGCCGCGACCGGAGCGCCCGCCGACTCCAGCAGGACGGTGCGCCGTTCCGTACCGAACTTCTTGGCGACCGCCGCCAGTTCCGACGACACCAGCTTGCGCAGTTCGGCGTCCGATTCCAGGATCCGGGTCAGCTCCTCGATCTCGCTGTTCAGCCGGTCGCGCTCGCTCTCCAGCTCGATCCGGTCGAACTTGGTGAGCCGGCGCAGCGGGGTGTCCAGGATGTACTGCGTCTGGATCTCGCTCAGTGCGAAGCGCTCGATCAGCCGCTCCTTGGCCTGCGCCGAGTTGTCGCTCGACCGGATGACCCGGATGACCTCGTCGATGTCCAGCAGCGCCACGAGCAGGCCCTCGACCAGGTGCAGCCGGTCGCGCTTCTTGCCGCGCCGGAACTCGCTGCGGCGCCGGACCACCTCGAAGCGGTGGTCCAGATAGACCTCCAGCAGCTCCTTCAGGCCCAGCGTGAGCGGCTGCCCGTCGACCAGCGCCACGTTGTTGATGCCGAAGGACTCCTCCATCGGCGTCAGCTTGTAGAGCTGCTCCAGCACGGCCTCCGGGATGAAGCCGTTCTTCACCTCGATGACCAGCCTTAGCCCGTGCTCGCGGTCGGTCAGGTCCTTCACGTCCGCGATGCCCTGGAGCTTCTTGGCAGCCACCAGGTCCTTGATCTTCGCGATCACCTTCTCCGGGCCGACCGCGAAGGGCAGTTCGGTGACGACCAGGCCCTTGCGGCGCGCCGTCACGTTCTCCACGGTCACCGTCGCACGGATCTTGAAGGTGCCGCGGCCCGTCTCGTACGCGTCCTTGATGCCGGACAGGCCCACGATCCGGCCGCCCGTCGGCAGGTCCGGACCCGGCACGTACCGCATCAGGGTGTCGAGGTCGGCCCCCGGGTGCCTGATCAGGTGGCGTGCGGCGGCGATGACCTCGGCCAGGTTGTGCGGGGGCATGTTGGTCGCCATACCGACCGCGATCCCGGACGCGCCGTTGACCAGCAGGTTCGGGAAGGCGGCGGGCAGCGCGACCGGTTCGCGCTCCTGCCCGTCGTAGTTCGGGTTGAAGTCGACGGTGTCCTCGTCGATGGACTCCGTCATCAGGGACGTCGCGTCGGCCATCCGGCACTCGGTGTACCGCATGGCCGCCGGCGGGTCGTCGTTGCCCAGCGAGCCGAAGTTGCCGTGTCCGTCCACCAGCGGCAGGCGCATCGAGAACGGCTGGGCCATGCGCACCAGCGCGTCGTAGATCGACGCGTCACCGTGCGGATGGAGCTTGCCCATCACCTCGCCGACGACCCGGGCGCACTTCACGAAACCGCGCTCGGGGCGCAGCCCCATCTCATTCATCTGGTACACGATGCGACGGTGCACCGGCTTCATGCCGTCGCGGGCGTCGGGCAGGGCCCGGGAGTAGATCACCGAGTACGCGTACTCGAGGAAGGAGCCCTGCATTTCGTCGACGACGTCGATGTCGAGGATCCTCTCCTCGAAGTCGTCGGGCTGCGTGGTCTTCGTGCTGCGGCGGGCCATCGCGGCTGCGGCTCCTTCACCAACAAGGTTGATCTGACGCCGACCATTGTGGACCGTCCCACTGACAACGCCGACCGCGACCCGGAAGAGGGACGTGACGAGGATCCGGGAACTTCGCCGGGTGCCAGTCCGCTTGCATACAGTGGCAGGACTTCCACAGCGGTCCCGCAGCAGGTCGCGGCAGCTGCATACAGTGGCAGAAGACGTCCGCCGCGACCCGCAGCCGGACTTTTTCCACAGCGATCGAAGGGACGTACATGCCCATGGGTCACACGGCCACAGCCCAGGCCGGCTCCGGCGGCCTGACAGCGACCGAGCACCGCCTGGCCAACGGCCTGCGCGTGGTGCTCTCCGAGGACCACCTGACCCCGGTCGCCGCGGTCTGCCTCTGGTACGACGTCGGCTCACGCCACGAGGTCGAGGGCCGTACCGGTCTCGCCCACCTCTTCGAGCACCTGATGTTCCAGGGCTCGAAGCAGGTCCAGGGCAACGGCCACTTCGAGCTGGTGCAGGGTGCCGGCGGCTCCCTCAACGGTACGACCAGCTTCGAGCGCACCAATTACTTCGAGACCATGCCCGCCCATCAGCTCGAGCTGGCGCTGTGGCTGGAAGCCGACCGGATGGGCTCCCTGCTCGCCGCGCTCGACGACGAGTCCATGGAGAACCAGCGGGACGTCGTCAAGAACGAGCGCCGCCAGCGGTACGACAACGTTCCGTACGGCACCGCCTTCGAGAAGCTGACCGCCCTCTCCTACCCCGCGGGCCACCCCTACCACCACACCCCGATCGGCTCCATGGCCGACCTGGACGCCGCCACCCTCGAGGACGCGCGGAACTTCTTCCGTACGTACTACGCGCCCAACAACGCGGTCCTGTCGATCGTCGGGGACATCGACCCCGAGCAGGCGCTCGCCTGGGTCGAGAAGTACTTCGGCTCCATCCCGTCCCACGACGGCAAGCAGCCGCCGCGTGACGGGACGCTCCCCGAGATCATCGGCGAGCAGCTGCGCGAGGTCGTCGAGGAGGAGGTCCCGGCCCGCGCCCTGATGGCCGCCTACCGGCTCCCGCACGACGGCACGCGCGAGTGCGACGCCGCCGACATCGCCCTCACCGTCCTGGGCGGCGGCGAGTCGTCGCGGCTGCACAACCGCCTGGTGCGCCGCGACCGCACGGCCGTGGCGGCCGGCTTCGGCCTGCTGCGCCTGGCCGGCGCGCCCTCGCTCGGCTGGCTGGACGTCAAGACGTCCGGCGGAGTGGAGGTGCCCGACATCGAGGCGGCCGTCGACGAGGAGCTGGCCCGGTTCGCCGCCGAGGGCCCCACGCCCGAGGAGATGGAGCGTGCCCAGGCCCAGCTGGAGCGCGAGTGGCTGGACCGGCTCGGCACGGTCGCCGGCCGCGCCGACGAACTGTGCCGGTACGCCGTACTGTTCGGCGACCCGCAGCTCGCCCTGACCGCTGTCCAGCGCGTCCTGGACGTCACCGCCGAGGAGGTGCGGGCGGTCGCCCAGGCCCGCCTGCGCCCCGACAACCGCGCGGTGCTGGTCTACGAACCCACCGGCACCGACCACAGCGACCAGGAAGAAGAGGGAGCCGACCAGTGAGCGACGCCGCTGTGTCCCTGACGTCCATGGAGTTCCACCCGCAGCCCCGGCCCGGGACCGCCAGGCCGTGGGCCTTCCCCGCGCCCGACCGCGGCACCCTCGACAACGGCCTGACCGTGCTGCGCTGTCACCGCCCCGGCCAGCAGGTCGTGGCCGTCGAGATCTTCCTCGCCGCCCCGCTGGAGGCCGAGCCCGAGGGTCTCGACGGTGTCGCCACGATCATGGCGCGGGCCCTGTCCGAGGGCACCGACAAGCACTCGGCGGAGGAGTTCGCCGCCGAGCTGGAGCGCTGCGGCGCCACCCTCGACGCGCACGCCGACCACCCCGGCCTCCGGGTCTCCCTCGAGGTGCCGGTCTCCCGGCTCTCCAAGGCCCTCGGGCTGGTCGCCGAGGCGCTGCGGGCCCCCGCCTTCGCCGACAGCGAGGTCGAGCGTCTCGTCCGCAACCGGCTCGACGAGATCCCGCACGAGATCGCCAACCCCGCCCGTCGCGCCGCCATGCAGCTCTCCAAGGAGCTGTTCCCCGCCACCTCCCGCATGTCGCGTCCCCGCCAGGGCACCGAGGCGACCGTCGCGGGCATCGACGCCGCGGCCGTGCGCGCCTTCTACGAGGCCCATGTACGCCCCGCCACCGCCACCGCGGTCGTCGTCGGCGACCTCACCGGCGTCGACCTCGACGCGGTGCTCGCCGACACCCTCGGGGCCTGGACCGGCGACACGGCCGAGCCTCGTCCCGTCCCGCCCGTGACGGCGGACGACACCGGCCGCGTCGTCATCGTGGACCGTCCCGGCGCCGTGCAGACGCAGCTGCTCATCGGCCGCATCGGCGCCGACCGCCACGACCGGGTCTGGCCGGCCCAGGTGCTGGGCACCTACTGCCTGGGCGGCACCCTCACCTCCCGCCTGGACAAGGTCCTGCGCGAGGAGAAGGGCTACACCTACGGCGTACGGGCCTTCGGCCAGGTGCTGCGCTCCGACCCCGAGGGCAACGGCGCCGCGATGCTGGCCATCAGCGGCTCGGTCGACACGGCCAACACCGGTCCGGCGCTCGACGACCTGTGGAAGGTGCTGCGCACTCTCGCCGCCGAGGGCCTGACCGACGCCGAGCGCGAGACGGCCGTGCAGAATCTGGTGGGCGTCGCCCCGCTCAAGTACGAGACGGCCGCCTCCGTGGCGGGCACCCTCGCCGACCAGGTCGAGCAGCACCTGCCCGACGACTTCCAGGCCCAGCTGTACGCCCGGCTGGCGGAGACGGGCACCGTGGAGGCCACCGCGGCGGTCGTCAGCGCCTTCCCGACGGACCGTCTGGTCACGGTCCTCGTGGGTGACGCGGCTCGGATCAAGGAGCCCGTCGAGGCGCTCGGGATCGGTGAAGTGACGGTCGTCACCGGCTGATTGACGAGGCTTCCCCATAGGGGCGGGCGCTCTCCCGGGCCCCGGCACCACCCGGTGCCGGGGCCTTTCCATATGTCCGCTTTGCTATGGAGATCCACTGTCTGGTCTGTGGCGTGCGCTACAAAAAACCGTGTCTGTTTGGTGATTGAAAGATCGGCCGCTTAGCGTCTGATGCGCTGTCCGGCCGGTACCCGTCGCATCCGCGGCACCGGGCAGCCATCGCCGAGTCCCCGTCAGGCGCGAGCCTGGGGAGCCGGGGACCCACGAAGTCCCTGGGGTGAATCGGACGCCTTCGCACCCGTGCGGAGGGGCCCGTAGGAGACCTTCCTGCTCCGAACCCGTCAGCTAACCCGGTAGGCGAGAAGGAAGGAAAGGATCAGCCACTTCATGGCGTTCACCCGTGCCACCGGGAAGCACCGTGCCCCGAGCCGTCTGAGCCGCAAGAGCGCGCACGTCGCCGGAGTCGCGGCCCTCGCCACCACCGGCGTCATCGGAACCCTCGCTTCCCCGGCCCTCGCCGCCGCCCCGGACGCCGCTCCCGGCGCGCTCGAGGACACCGGCCTCAACCAGGCGGTCATCACGGACACCCTCGCCGAGCAGGTCGACGCCCAGGCCGAGGCGCAGGAGCTGGAGGCCCGGGAGACCGCGGCCAAGGCGGCCGCCCAGGCGAAGGCCGAGGCGGAGGCCAAGCGCAAGGCCGAGATCCGCGTGCAGGCGGCCCGCGATGCCAAGGAGCGCGCCGACCGCGAGGCCGAGCGCAAGCGGCTGAACGCCTTCCAGTTGCCGATCGCCGGCACCTACGTCAGCACCGGCTACCAGACCGGCGGCGCCATGTGGTCCTCCGGCAGCCACACGGGCATCGACTTCCACGCCGCCTCCGGCACCAGCGTGGTCTCCGTGGGCGCGGGCACCGTCGTCGAGGCGGGCTGGGGCGGCGCGTACGGCAACAACGTCGTGATCCGGATGAACGACGGCACGTACACCCAGTACGGCCACCTGTCCTCCGTGAGCGTCTCGGCCGGCCAGACCGTGATGCCGGGCCAGCAGATAGGCCTCGCCGGCTCGACCGGCAACTCCTCCGGGCCGCACCTCCACTTCGAGGCCCGTACGGGCGCCGACTACGGCTCGGACATCGACCCCGTCGCCTACCTCCGCTCCCACGGCGTCAACGTCTGACCTCTCCACCTGTCGGGGAAG
>NZ_BAAASR010000010.1:162453-167181 GCF_039532985.1 Streptomyces gobitricini
GAACCGGGGCCTTCGCCGTGCCTGGGCATCGTGCGCGGGCACCTGGCCAAAAAGAACTCCATGGATTTCGGGTGGCTATCGGAAATTGCGCTCCTCTGCAATAGAGTCACTGAACAGGCGTCAATCGACTGAGTATCGCGCGGGTCAAGTTGGGGGTTCTGGTATGCGCATTCCGGCGCACTCGGTATGCACGGCGATCCGCGACGACATCGTCACCGGCGTGTTCCCGCGCGGCGGCAGACTCACCGAGGAGCAGCTGGCCCGCCGCTACGGCGTCTCGCGCGTACCGGTCCGGGAGGCGCTGCGCACCCTTGAGTCGGAGGGGTTCGTCACCACCCGCCGCCATGTCGGCGCGTGCGTCGCCGAGCCCACCGACCAGGAGGCCGCCGACCTGCTGGAGATGCGGACACTGCTGGAGCCGCTGGGTGCCGCGCGGGCCGCCCAGCGCCGCACGGATGCCCACCTGAAGGTGCTGCGCGGCCTGGTCAGGCTGGGCCGGGAGCGGGCCCGCCGCGACCAGGGCGAGGACCTGCGCTCGTTGGGCGGCTGGTTCCACGAGACACTCGCCCAGGCGTCCGGCAGCCCCGCGCTGACCACGCTGCTCACCCAGCTGCGGCACAAGATCGCTTGGATGTACGTGGTCGAGCAGCCCGCCCGGCCGACGGAGGCGTGGGACGAGCGCGGGGCGATCGTGGACGCCGTCGCCCGTGGCGACGCCGAGCGGGCCCGGACGCTCACCGCCCTCCATGTGCAGCGCGCGCTCACCGCGCACCGGCTGCGGCGCGTGGAGCGGCCGCCGGCGGCCGACCGGCCGGGCGCCGGCGCGGTGAGAACTTCGCAACATCGCGTAAACACCGCGAGCGTCCGCAATTAACAGCGGCGCCGTATACAAAGAGAAGGGAATTATCGCCCCGGAATTCCGCCTGCCCGGAAATGGCTAGGCTTGCGGAAAGGCGATCCTCGTCGGAAATGCCGGGAGGAGCTTGATTAACTCCGGTGCGGCCCGAAGCTGCGGTGGAATCCGCTCGGGCGGCCGGCGGTGTGCGCCGCGGACGGTGACCGGCAGGGGCGGGTCGTACCGCCACCCCGTGCGCCGCCACCCCCTGCGCCGCCGCGCGGGGCGGCGGGGCGGGCCGCGGGGCGGCGACAAGAAGCGGAGCCGTACCACCCGGTTTCTGGGCGGTACGGCTCCGCGGTGAAGCAGTGAAGCGGTGAAGCGGCAGTGCGGGGGAGGCCGGGTGGCCGCGAGGTCAGACGGTCTCGGGGAGCTCTTCGAGGCCCTCGGCGACCAGCTTCGCCAGACGGTCCAGGGCGGCGTCCGCGCCCTCCGCGTCCGAAGCGAGCACGATCTCCTCGCCGCCCTGCGCGCCCAGGCCCAGCACCGCGAGCATCGACGCGGCGTTGACCGGGTTGCCATCGGCCTTGGCGATCGTCACGGGGACGCCGGAGGCCGTGGCGGCACGGACGAAGATGGAGGCGGGGCGGGCGTGCAGGCCCTCGGCCCAGCCGACGTTGACGCGGCGCTCAGCCATGGTGTTGCCCTTCGAGTCTCGGCGGTTGTCTAGACCAGTTGTCGGAGCCAGTCTCTCATGTCCCACAGGGTGCTCGAACCGGTCGCCACACGGCCGCGGCGGCCACTCGGCCGCCTCGCCCCGCGTCGTCCGCAGCACCCCCGCGACCGGAGGTCCGCACCGTACCCTGGGGCCCATGCGGACCCCGTCGGATCAGCCGGAACACGTGTACCCCGACCACTGGGAGGCCGACGTGGTGCTGCGGGACGGCGGCACCGCGCGGATCAGGCCGATCACCACGGATGACGCCGAGCGCCTGGTCAGCTTCTACGAACAGGTCTCGGACGAGTCGAAGTACTACCGGTTCTTCGCACCCTACCCCCGGCTCTCCGCCAAGGACGTGCACCGCTTCACCCACCACGACTACGTGGACCGGGTGGGTCTGGCGGCCACCATCGGCGGCGAGTTCATCGCGACCGTCCGCTACGACCGGATCAACGCGCAGGGCCTGCCCGCGAGCGCTCCGGCCGACGAGGCGGAGGTGGCCTTCCTCGTCCAGGACGCCCACCAGGGGCGAGGGGTCGCCTCCGCGCTGCTCGAGCACATCGCCGCGGTCGCCCGCGAACGCGGCATCCGGCGGTTCGCGGCCGAAGTGCTGCCTGCCAACAACAAGATGATCAAGGTGTTCACGGACGCCGGCTACACCCAGAAGCGCAGCTTCGAGGACGGAGCCGTACGCCTCCACCTGGACCTGGAACCCACCGACCGGTCCCTCGCGGTGCAGCGCGCCCGCGAACAGCGCGCCGAGGCCCGGTCCGTGCAGCGGCTCCTCGCCCCAGGTTCCGTAGCGGTCATCGGCGCCGGCCGCACCCCGGGCGGAGTCGGCCGCACGGTCCTGCGCAACCTCCTCGACGCCGGGTACAAGGGCCGTGCGTACGCCGTTAACCGTGCCCTGCCCGACACGACGACCTCGCTGGACGGGGTGCCGGCGTTCCGCTCCGTCGCCGACATCGGCGAGCCCGTCGACCTCGCCGTCGTCGCCGTGCCGGCGGAGCGGGTCCCGGAGGTCGTCGCCGACTGCGGCGAGCACGACGTGCAGGGCCTGGTCGTCCTGACCGCCGGGTACGCCGAACAGGGCGCCGAAGGCCGGGCCCGCCAGCGGGAACTGGTCCGCCAGGCCCGCTCGTACGGCATGCGCATCATCGGCCCCAACGCGTTCGGGATCATCAACACCGCGTCCGGCGTGCGGCTCAACGCCTCGCTCGCGCCGCACCCGCCCGTACCGGGACGGACAGGGCTGTTCACCCAGTCGGGAGCCATCGGCATCGCCCTGCTGTCCGGACTCCACCGGCGCGGCGCCGGCCTGTCGTCCTTCATCTCGGCGGGCAACCGCGCGGACGTGTCGGGCAACGACATCCTGCAGCACTGGTACGACGACCCCGACACCGACGTCGTCCTGCTCTACCTGGAGTCGATCGGCAACCCCCGCAAGTTCACCCGGCTCGCCCGGCGCACGGCGGCGGTGAAGCCGGTCGTCGTGGTCAAGGGCGCCCGGCACAGCGGCAGCGCACCTCCCGGCCACGCCGTGCCGGTCACCCGCGTCCCGCACGCCACGGTTTCCGCCCTGCTCCGGCAGGCGGGCGTCATCCGCGTCGACACGGTCACCGAACTGGTCGACGCCGGCCTGCTCCTGGCCGGGCAGCCGCTCCCGGCGGGCCCGCGCGTGGCGATCCTCGGCAACTCGGAGTCGCTCGGCCTGCTGACGTACGACGCCTGCCTGACGGAGGGGCTGCGCCCCAAGCGACCGCGCGACCTGACGACGGCCGCCACGCCGCGGGACTTCCGTACGGCGCTCGCCGAAGCCCTCCGGGACGACACGTGCGACGCGGTCGTGGTCACCGCGATCCCCTGGGTGGGGGAGAACGGGGCCACCGAGTCCGGCGACGGCGAGGTCCTGGCCGAGGCGCTGCGGGCCGCCACCGCGGAGGCCCCGGCCAAGCCGGTGCTGGTCGTCCATGTGGAGATGGGCGCCCTCGCCGACGCCCTGGCGGCGGCCGCCAGCACGGCGCCGGGCGCCCCGGCGGCCCCGGCGGGCGCCCCAGGCGCCCCCTCCGCCCCCGAGGCCCCTGGTCCCGCGGCCCCCGCCCCCGGCACTCCCGAGGCCCCGGCTCCGGGCGCCCCCGCTCCCCGCACTCCCGAGGCCCCGGCTTCCGGTGTCCCGGCGGAACCCGCTCCCGGCGTCCCCGGCGGCGCGTACCGCATCCCCGCGTACCCCGCCGCCGAGCGGGCCGTCCGGGCGCTGGCCGAGGCCGTCAGGTACGGGCAGTGGCGCCGTCAGAGCGCCGACCCCGGACGCGTCCCCGAGTACGAGGGCATCGACGAGACCGGGGCCGCCGCGCAGATCGAGCGGGCGCTCACGCGGGGCGTCGACGAGCGGGGCCTGACCCTCGCCCCCGGCGCCACCCGCGAGCTGCTCGGGCGCTACGGCATCGCCGTACGCCCCACGCTGCCCGCACCCACCCCGGACGAGGCCGTCCGCGCCGCCGGCGGCCTCGGGTACCCCGTCGCGCTCAAGACCACCGCCCCCCACCTCCGCCACCGCCCCGACCTCGGCGGCGTACGCCTCGACCTGGCCACCGAGGAGCAGTTGCGCGCCGCGTACGCCGAACTGACCGAGTCCCTCGGCGAGCCCGAGGAACTCCAGCCGGTCGTCCAGGCCATGGTCCCGCGCGGCGTCGACACCGTCGTACGCGCCGCCATCGACCCCGGCGTCGGCGCCGTCCTCTCCTTCGGACTGGCGGGCGCGCCCTCCGAGCTGCTGGGCGACACCGCCCACCGCCTGGTCCCCGCCACCGACCGGGACGTCGCGGAACAGATCCGCTCCATCCGCACGGCACCGCTCCTGTTCGGCTGGCGAGGCTCCGCGCCCGTCGACACCGCCGCCCTCGAAGAGCTGCTGCTCCGGGTGTCACGGCTGGTCGACGACCACCCGGAGATCGTCGCCGTCGGCCTGGAACCGGTGGTCGTCGCCCCGCGCGGCCTCTCCGTCCTGGGCGCGACCGTCCGGCTCGCCCCGCCCCCCGCCTGGACGGACCTCGGCCCCCGCAGGCTCCCCAGCTACTGACCCGCCCCCGGCCCCACCCATCCCCGCCGACCGCCCGCACCCCCTCCGGCGACCGCCCGCCCCCGGCGATCACCCCCCCACATCCACCCGCAA